>CAMCTR010000026.1 GCA_945878605.1 Candidatus Methylopumilus universalis
TGACACCACATGACGAGTGGGATTACGATGGTATTAACGAAGTAATCTTGTTCGACAAGGGTGGCAAAACATATGCTAACCATATGGACCGTAACGGCTTCGTATACACATGGGAAGCTTCAAATGGTACTTTAGTTGTTGCAAACAAAGTTCACTCATTCGTGAACTGGGCTAGCGACATCGATTTGAAAACTGGTGTGCCAAACAAATTGGCTACAGCTTCAACTCACCAAGACTACAATGCAAAAGGCGTTTGTCCAGCTGCTTTGGGTACTAAAGATCAACAACCAGCTGCTTACAGCCCACGTACAGGTTTAATGTACATTCCATTGAACCACGTATGTATGACATACGAGCCAGTTGAATCTAAATATGTTGCTGGTCAACCTTGGGTTGGCGCTACATTGACGATGTTTGCTGGTCCAGATGGCGTAATGGGTGGTTTCACTGCTTGGGATCCAATCAAGGGTAAATCAGTTTGGTACAACAAAGAGAAATTCTCAGCATGGGGTGGTGTATTAACAACTGCTTCAGACTTAGTTTTCTACGGTACTCTTGATCGTTGGTTCAAGGCTGTTGATGCACAATCAGGTAAAGAACTTTGGAAATTCCAAGTAGGTTCTGGCGTGATTGGTAATGCATTCACATACGGTAACAAAGGTAAACAATACGTTGGCGTGCTATCAGGTATCGGTGGCTGGGCTGGTGTTGCGATGAACCTTGGCTTGACTAACCCAACAGACGCTCTTGGCGCTGCTGGTGGTTATGCTGAATTGACAAAATACAACGCTGCTCCTGGCGGCGGTGCATTGAACGTGTTCAGCCTATAATTGATAGTTGAAAAACTGTAGTTATAGAACTAACCGTTAGTTAGTTTGTCATATAAACACCCCGCTTCGGCGGGGTGTTTTTTTAGTTTTAGATTTATGCAATCTAACGAATAAAGGAAGAACAAATGTTAAAAAACCTATTACTTTCTATGTTGTTGAGTAGTGTAGTTATAAGCAACGTGATTGCTGCAGAGATGCCAGATATTCCAGCAATTAATCCTGATGAAGGTCGTCTTGGTGAAGTGCGTCGTGTTGATGACCCAACGGAGTTCAAGGTCTGTGCAGATCCAGACAACATGCCTTACTCAAACAGTAAGCAAGAAGGTTTTGAAGACAAGATTGCTGAAGTGTTAGCAAAAGAATTAGGTAAGAAGCTTTCATATCAATATGCTTACTACCGCCAAGGTTTTTTAAGAAATACACTTAACGCAAATCGTTGTGACTACGTGATGAGTACCACTTCAGATAACGATTCTATGCGTACATCAGTGCCTTACTACCGCTCTGGCTATGTATTTGTTTATCGCAAGAGTAGTGGATATAACATTACAGATTGGAACGCGCCGGATTTAAGAAAAGGCATTATTGGGATTATTGGGCAAAGCCCACCAACACGTCCTCTCGCGGATAATAATTTAATGGGCAATGCACGCCCATATCGTCTCCAGCGCGATCTTAACTTCCCACCAAGTCAATTAGTTGATGACTTAGCAAAAGGGGATATTGATGTTGCGATTGTTTGGGGCCCAATTGCTGGCTACTTTGTAAAGAAATCCTCAGTACCGCTAGTGATGAATCCTATTCCTGAGTACGAAAATAAGAACGTAAAAGGTAAAGAAAACTGGAATATCTCTATTGGGGTGCGCAATAAAGACAAAGCGCGTGCAGAAGCTTTGAATAAAGCGATTGCAAATCGACAAGCAGATATTGATAAAATTTTAGAAGAGTACGGTATCCCACATTCTCCAGTAGTTGTAGGGGATAGTTTGGAGAAAAAGGCACGGGAAAAAAGTGTTGGTGAGAAGGTTGATAAGCCAATTTAATTTTTATATGGTTGGCTATTCCAGATGAATAAAGTCAACCATATCTCAGCGCTTTCGTTATAGAATAATGTTTCAAAATTAATTTTTTGTTATACATATAAAACAGAAGTACTAATTAGAAATTTAGGAGATGACATGTTTAGCAACAACGCAATAAGAGCAGTTATTTTAAGTTCAGTATTAGCTTTGGCTGGTTTAATGCCACTTCAAGCAAGTGCTGGCTGCCAATTAGTTTCAACCAAAGATGGAAGCCCTTTAGATATTAAGGTAATAGCGGAAGATACGCCTGAAGCCAAAGAGTTTTTAGCAACATGTGTAAATCCTTACACCAAAAAATCAGTTGCTGATGCTGATGTAGCAAAAACTGGTAAAAAGTTGTTTGGTTATTGGTCTTGCACACAATGTCACGGTGGTAACGCAGGTGGTCAAACAGGCCCGAGCGCTACTGACGCTACATGGCAATATTCTAAGCACTTAACTGACAAAGGATTGTTTGAAACAATTGCTGGTGGTTCGAACGCTGGTATGCCAACATGGCATGCGCAACCAGCAGCCAACGTTGAGTTGCTAAAAACTGATGAAATTTTAAGAATTATCGGTTGGTTACGCACAATGTATGTTGGTGGTGGTGACAAACCATGGTTGAATGAAGCTCCACAAAAGTAATTTTAATTGATTAATCAAAGGCTGCCTTCGGGTAGCCTTTTTTGTTTTATGGGCATTAATAAGATGGGGTAAAATAGGCCTGCAACAATCAAAAAATAAAAAATAACGGGGAAGGCGATATGCAACCAAAACTATTACTGGTTTCAGTGATAACGATGGCTCTTTTGGCTGGGTATTCTGGTAAGCCTAATAGTGGTTCAGCATCATAAAGCGGGCTTATGGTAGCTTTTGTGAAAACCCAAGATGGCAACCCGCTAGAAATTAAAGCAGCGTTTTTTGATACAGCACAAGCCAAAGAATTTAGTACCACAGGGAAGAATCCCTATATTGGAAATGCTGAAGCGAGTGTAAAAGGCAAAAAACTCTTTCAAATGTATTCATGCACGCAATTTCATGGCGGTGATGCTGGTGGTCAAACAGGACCTAGTCTCCACGGACCAGACTTTAAGTATGCCAAGGACGCAACAAATAAAGGCATGTTTGAAACCATTTGGAATGGTACCAATGGCGGTATGGGCGCAAAAGGTAAGGGTTTGATGGACCCAGCAGACCCAAGCAACGGGTTAAAGCCAGATGAAGTGTTACAAATTCAAGCATGGATTCGCAGTCACAACGACAAGCTCACAGGTAACGAATAAAAAGATTTTTTTAATTTTAAGGCATTCAATTTTTATGCGATTCAAAAAAAGCGCTAGTACGGAACTTCATCAAGTCGTCATAGTTGGCGGGGGTGCAGGTGGCCTTGAACTTGCAACGCGCCTAGGTGATTGTCTCGGCCGTAAAGGCAAAGCGGAAATCACTTTGATTGACCGAACAAGAACGCACGTTTGGAAGCCCTTGCTGCATGAGATTGCTGCAGGCAGTATGAATCCGGACAAGCATGAACTTGACTATCTAGCGCAAGCACATTGGCACCATTTTAATTTTAGACTTGGTGAGATGGATGGCCTAGATCGTGCTAAACAAGAAGTGTATATCGGTGCAAACTTTGATGAAAATGGCGCTGAGATTATTCCTAGACGGACGATTAAGTTCGATACCTTGATAATTGCGATTGGCAGTACAACTAATGACTTCGGGATTAAAGGCGCTAGAGAGAACTCAATTGCGCTAGATACGATGGATCAAGCTGAGCGATTCCATAGACGACTGCATAATGCCTTGGTGCGTGCGCAAACTCAGGCTGGCCCAGTTCATGCTGGACAGCTAGAGGTTGTAATTGTTGGTGCAGGGGCAACAGGTGTTGAGCTGTCGGCTGAGCTTCATAATACGACGCGAGAATTAGCAGCTTACGGACTAGACAAGATTGATCCTGATAAAGACATCAGTATTTCAATAATTGAAGCCTCTGACCGGGTGTTGCCAGCATTGCCGCCTAGTCTGTCAAAGGCGGTTGATTTAGAACTTCGCAAACTGAGAGTCCACGTGTATGCAGGAGAGCGAGTGACTGAAGTAACCGACAAAGGTGTTTATACGCACAGTGGTCGATTTATTCCTTCTGAACTTGTGGTCTGGGCAGCAGGGATTAAAGCACCAGACTTTTTAAATGGTTTAGATGGCTTAGAATCTAACCGTATTAATCAGTTGGTGGTTAAGCCGACACTGCAAACAACAGTCGATGAGAATGTATTTGCCTTTGGTGATTGCGCTGCCTGCCCTAGGGCAGGCAGCATTGATAATGTGCCACCGCGCGCGCAAGTAGCGCATCAGCAAGCTTCTATGTTAATTAAAACAGTTAAGGCGAGGCTGCATGGTAAAGCTTTGCCAACTTATGTTTATCGAGACTACGGTTCACTAGTAAACCTTGGTCGTTACTCAACCGTAGGCAGTCTAATGGGTTCGGTTTCTGGCGGTACGATGTATATTGAAGGCTTATTTGCGCGATTGATGTATCAATCACTTTATAAAATGCATTTAATCGCTTTGCATGGATTTTTCACAGTTTTCTTACAGACGCTAGCTCGAATGATAACTCGTCGCACTGAGCCACAAGTTAAACTCCATTAAGATGCTTGATAGCTTAAACAAAGAAACCCAATTAAATTAAGATGGGTTTGTTTGTTTGATGTGCTTGCGATAAAGGAAAGCAATAATGCTCATTGAAATAATGACAAAAAGTCCGAAAATAATGATGATATGATCTAACTCAAAATTTCTACCTACCATCCAAGTATAAGCGCCGAGCATGAGTAAGATGCCTATATTCTCATTGAAGTTTTGTACAGCAATAGAGTGGCCTGCGCCAAGCAAAGTATGACCACGATGCTGTAGGAGTGAGTTTAGTGGCACCAAGAAAAACCCCGCCAAGATTCCGATTGAAAACAAGAGGAGGCCAGCTACCATAGGATTATGCACAAACACCATGCACACCACCAATAGCCCCATATAAATGCCTGCGGGTAAAACGTTTGCCGCTTTTTCTAGTTTCACATACATAGATGCAATCATAGAGCCAACAGCGATCCCAACCGCGAGAACAGCAATAAGTTTTGTCGCGTCAGTTTGATCATAACCAAGATTTTTGTCAGCCCACCTTAGCACCACAAACTGTAGGGTGGCACCAGCTCCCCAGAACAGCGTTGTCACAGCAAGTGACACTTGCCCCTGCGTGTCTTTCCAAAGTGTCGTAAAGGCGTGCCAAAAGTCCTTCATGAGGAAGTTGAAGGAGCGCTGTTCAACACAGTGATCGATGGCCATCTTAGGAATGTGGTAGTTAAAAAATGCAGCCAACATATAAATGGCAGTAATGATGGCAATACCAAAATAAGGGTCAGTAGCTGAAATGGTAGATCCAAATACTGGCCCCAATATAATCGCAAGAACTGTAGTGCCTTCCATCCATCCATTCGCTTTAATTAATTGATTGGGCGGAAGCATTTCAGTCAGAATACCGTATTTGGCTGGAGAGTAAGCCGCTGCGCCTATGCCCACAATGGCATAAGCATAAAGTGGCGGTAAACCGAGCAAGGCTAGAACACAGCCAAAGAACTTAATACCATTACTTAAAAACATGACTTTGCCTTTTGGCAAAGCATCTGCAAAAGGACCGACAAAGGGGGCGAGCACAATGTACGATATAACAAAAAATTCTCGTAACAAGGGCTCGTGCCACGAAGGTGCGTTGAGTTGATTAAGAAGTGCAATGGCAGCAAAGAGCAACGCGTTATCCGCCACTGCAGATAAAAACTGCGCAATGAGTAGCGTATAAAACCCTTTGCTCATTGCATTTTTCACTTAGAGTATTTCAGCCGCAAAATCGGCCAAGCGAGAACGTTCGCCACGCATCAGTGTGACATGACCGTTGTGTCCCCAACCCTTAAATCGGTCAACGACGTAAGTGAGGCCTGAACTGCCCTCAGTTAAGTAAGGCGTATCAATTTGCGCGATATTGCCCAAACAAACTACTTTAGTACCAGGACCTGCACGGGTAATTAAAGTCTTCATTTGTTTAGGTGTAAGGTTTTGCGCTTCATCAATGATTAAGAATTTATTCAAGAATGTACGGCCACGCATAAAGTTGAGAGATTTAATTTTAATGCGAGTGCGAATCAAATCTTGTGTCGCAGCCCTTCCCCATTCGCCAGCATCATCATCAGATTTATTCAGCACATCCAAATTGTCCTCAAGTGCCCCCATCCAAGGTGCCATTTTTTCTTCTTCAGTACCAGGTAAGAAGCCAATGTCTTCGCCAACAGAAACGGTAACACGGGTCATAATGATTTCACTGTAGATTTTTTTATCCAGCGTTTGCGTTAATGCGGCAGCCAATGTGAGCAAGGTTTTTCCGCTACCTGCTTGGCCAAGCAATGAAACAAAATCAACATCTGGGTCCATCAGCAAGTTAAGCGCAAAGTTCTGTTCACGATTGCGTGCAATGATGCCCCAAACGTTGTTTTTGACTTGCGTGAAATCTCTAATAATTTCTAAAACCGCGGTATTGCCTTCAATACTTCTAACGATGGCTTCAAAAGGTTTTTCAAATGCATAAAACACAAACTCATTGATTAAAAGGCTTTTGCAAAGCGGCCCAGTGATGCGGTAGAACATACGACCTGCATCCTGCCAAGACTCCATTGCCTTGCTGTGTTTATCCCAAAAATTCTCAGGCAACTCTTTCATGCCCGAGTAAAGCAATTCGGTATCTTCTAAAACTTTGTCGTTAAAGTAGTCTTCGGCTGGCACGCTTAAAGCGCGGGCTTTAATGCGGATATTGATGTCTTTACTGACAAGGATCACTTCACGTTCAGGGTATTTCTTTTTTAAGGCGAGGACAACTCCTAAGATTTGGTTATCAGCAATACTGCCAGCCAGCATCGGTAAGGAGAAATCCATCGCATCCGTTTGTAGGAATAATCGGCCTGTCGCATGCTTATTGCCTTTAATCGAAAGCGGGCATCCCTCGTCAAGTTGGGCTAGGCTGGCACCTACAATTTCTTCTAAGTTGCGGCTAGTTTGACGGGCATTTCGTGCAACTTCAGTAATCCCTTTTTTGTTGTTATCCAGCTCTTCAAGGGTGACCATTGGGAGGTAAATATCGTGTTCTTCAAAGCGGAATAAACTTGAAGGGTCATGCATAAGAACGTTAGTATCAAGAACAAATAATTTATTGCCAGCTGACTTTTTCTTAGCCATTCGATTGGTTTCCCCTGAAATTACTAAAAATGAAAAGATAACTCACTATAAAGAACAAACAAAAGCCAACACCTCGGGGATGTGCCCATCCACTTTGACGCCACGCCATTCGTTTATTAAAGCGCCTTCTGTGTTGATAACAAATGTGCTGCGCTCGATGCCACGCACCTCCTTACCGTACATTTTTTTCATCTTGATGACACCAAATAATTGACAGGCCAACTCTTCAGTATCAGCTAATAAATCAAATGGGAACTCGAATTTTGCTTTGAAATTTTCATGTGACTTAACGCTATCGCGAGAAATGCCGAAAATCTGGGCATTTGCTGCAGCAAAATCTGCATAGTGGTCACGGAATTGTTGACCTTGTGTCGTGCAACCTGGGGTCGAATCTTTAGGGTAAAAATAAATAACTAATGTTTTGCCTGAATGCTCAGAAAGTTTGAAAGTTTTACCGCCGGTAGAAGGGAGTTCAAAGTCTTGTAGGCTTTTATTGTTCATGATGTTTATGTGAATGCGCTTATGCTCATTGTTGTTAAAAAAAAAGATTAACGCAAGTAAGATTTATGAAGATTTGAAGACACCTTCAACATTTCATTTTTTTGCGCTACTCAAGCTTAAATGAAACAGGCACCGTCACATTAAATGCGCTACTTTTTAGGACTTCTGGAGGCGTAGGGAAGTTCGATTTTTTAACCATCTCTAGTGCTTGATTATCTAGTGCAGGAAATCCGCTGGAGGTATGGATTTTTTGGCTTAAAATTTTGCCATTCCCATCCAATTGAAAATCAATTTCAACCACGCCTTGCCAGCCGCGCATCTTTGCTATACCTGGATAGTTAATGTGCTTAGCAATTTCACGGCTTAATGCGCTGCCGTATTGATTGCGGGCAGAATCAAGGTCAGCTTTATTGACAGTTGGTTTTGGTGGTTCTGGCTTCGTCACAACCGGGGCTGGTGCGACAAATGTTGGTGGAATTTCTGCTTTAGGCGCAGCAGCAATCACTGGTGGTGGCAGAGGCTCGCTAATTGGTTGAGGCGTATTCACTGGCTTCACTATCGGCTGTGGAATAACTTTTGCTTTTGGCGGTTGGACCACATTTGGCTTAACTGGCTCAGGTGGCGCTGGTGGTTCAGGTTTGGGCTGCGCTAGTTCAATAATGAGCTCAGCCGGTTTAACCATTGCCTCAACAGAAATATTAGGTATACCTATGGCAGCAATGATGTGCATCGCTATAGAGATAGCTAATGCCCAAGCAAATGCATGATCACGATTGTATGAATGTGGAGAGAAAATGGCCAAAATGTAAAAGCAATATTTCTATTTGTGAAGATTGAAATTGTTTATAAATTATCTCTTGATTATACATGAAGCCTTCGGATTGCTTCCTCATACGCGGTCAATTTACTCCCACTCAAGTGCGGGGTAAATATTGTTCACATTACGCCGATTCACAATATCAAAAAGTTGCCAATAGCTGCGTTCAGAAGCTGCTGCTGTTCCCATGGCCTTTTCCATCACCTCACCTTTTTTGATGCTGGCGCGAATGTCGTTTAATAGCGTCCATAAATAACGCTCTTGATCATTTAGCTGCTTTTTCCAATTCGCGTCTTTAAGTGAACTGCTGTGCCCTGGAATCGCGAATTCTGCTTCGTTATTTTTAAGTTCGTTAATCACCGCTAACCAGCCTTTGATGTCACCATCAATTGAAGGAGTTCGCTCTACAAAGAGCAAATCTCCAGTCCAAAGCGTTGAGCTTTTTTTATCAAGCACCGTTAAATCGGTATTGGTATGTGCGAGTGGATAAGCCGTAAGTAATATCGTTCTGTCACCCAAGTCTAGATTTGCCGTTGTTTTAACAATCAGGCTAGGTTTAACGAGTTCACTGCCATTAAAGTCTTCGCCTAGCCATTGTTGATTAATTCTGAGATAGTTTTCACGGCGACGCTCCATTGCATCAGGAAGTTTCTCATGCCCCACAAAAGTGGCTTTGTCTTGGGTAAATGCTGCGTTACCAAAAATATGGTCTGGATGCACATGGGTATTAATCACATACAAAATTGGTAATTCAGAAACTTGCCGAATAGCCTCACGCAAAGCTTGACCAGTTTTTAAGCTGCCGCCAGTATCAATCACCGCAATACCCTTGCTGCCAACAATAAAGCTGATATTGCAAATATCAGCGTGGTAGCCCTCGGACGTATCTTCATGCACGCCGTGATGCACGTAAATGCCGTCGCCCAAATTTTCCATGGTTAATGGTGTGGCAAGCGCTAATGAGGCGTTTAAGACTGTTGCTATCGCTAGCATTATTCTTTTTAACATTTAAAATCCTTAGAGGGATTAAATTCAGGTCTAGCAAGACATGCGTTTATGATGCAATATAGCACGCTAAGTTTAAGCGTTAGTACTTAAAAGGAGAAAACTGATGACACAGAATCAATATACAAAAACCGCCATTGTTTTGCATTGGCTGATTGGGATCGCTATTTTGGCGATGTTTGCTTTAGGTTGGTTTATGGCGGATATTCCTAAAGACCAACCAAAATCGACTGCTTTCGATTTGTTTGATTTAGGCATCTTCACATGGAACTTGGCGACTGAGGTTACGCCAAGAACTTTCTACTTTAATTTGCATAAATCAGTGGGCATTACCATCTTAGCGCTTGTTGCATTCCGTATGTTCTGGCGCATTACAAACCGCCCACCAGCGCTGTTAGATAGCATGTCACCAACAGAGAAGAAACTTGCCACAGGTGGTCATCATCTTCTTTACTTGCTTATGTTTGCTTTACCAATCTCAGGTTTGGTCATGGCGATGAATAGCAAATTTGAATATGGCGTTAAATGGTTTGGTATCAGCTTGATGAATGGCCTAGATAACAAGGGCATTCGCGAATCATTCGTCGAAGTCCATGAAGTTGTCGGCATCATCATGTTGGTGGTGATTGGAGTTCACGTTTTGGGTGCATTGAAACACAAGTTTATTGATAAAGATGGCACGATGAAACGCATGTCATTATGTGGTTTGTTCTGTAAGGACTCTTGCAAGAAGTAAGAGTCTGGTTGTCAAATGAAAATAGGGCGCGTAATCAGCGCCCTATTTTATTGCTTAAAAATTCCTATGATGCTTAGTTTTTCACATCTGTTTGATGGCTAAACTCTTTTCCATCGTTATCAACCGCTTTCACGGCAAGCACGCCAGGCGCGCTAGGGATAAAGTTAAAGCGTAAGTACGGGTCTTCGCTAGTGCCCACACCAAAATCAACATTCATTACAGTTTCGTTGTTGTAAGTAAATGCAGCTTTTTGAATAAAAAAAGCGGGCACAAAACCTTGCGATACTAAATCACGTTGCAAACCTGTGCGCATGGGATGTTTGATGATGAACGTAGTTGAGGTCGCATTGCCAAATTTCACAGGGCTCTCCACATTCATTTTAATTTGGCCCGCCGCAGCGCGAATAGCAGCCTCATCCCCATCTACCGTGCCGCCACAGCCTCCAGCCGCACGAATTTCCACAGAGGCTAGGAATAACTTGCCATCAGCAGTTTCACCCACGGCACGGATGTATGAGTCCATCTCCATGCGAATGCGCGTCGCAAGCTTAAATTTACCCAACTTATTGGTTAGGTTGTAAGTAGCGGTCAACGGGATAGGGTTGGAATCTACTAAGAGATAAATCGTTTTAATGCCATTCGCATGGGCTTGTGTTTGGTCGATAGCAATTTCAAGCGGCACTTGCGCACCGCTTTCAGCACGGCGTGGCGCAACAAAGGTTATAAAAGGCGCATCCGCCATCGGCCTTTGCGCAAAGAAAGCCTCTCTGACTAAAGGCCATTTTTTAGGGTCGGATTCAGCGTGTGCAATATTGCCAAAAGCAATCAAAGATAAGCATCCAATAAGCAAGCTACGTTTTAACATGGGGACTCCTTTATATTTTTTATAATTTTAACTGTGCAAACAAGATTACTTTAATTTGCAGATAGTTCAAGTTGTTTGAAAAGTCTGCCAAATGTAATTTAATCATTATAGCCAAGTTAATCTAAAACCATTAATTTTACGCTTCGTTGAAGCAACTCCGTAACTATTTAATTGGCGTTAATACTAATTATCGTTTCTAATTAGATTACTTGCATGTAAAAGAAAATAACTCAAATTTGAAGGCTTTTTTAATGATTCTAAGGAGTCTATTTTGGCAGTATTAGGATTTAATCATTACAACTTGCGCGCTAGCCGCGACATGATGGAGCAGCTCAAGGTATTTTATCGCGATGTTGTTGGTTTACAGATTGGTGAGCGTCCGCAATTAACAAGCTTTGGTTATTGGCTGTATGCGGGAAGTAAGGATGTGTTGCATTTGTCTGAGGCAAAGCCAGAAGAAAAGCGCAAAGAAAATGTAGCCACTACTTTTGACCATGTTGCATTCACGACAACGGATTACGATGCGACGATTGCGCGTTTGGAAAAGTTACCCATTAAGTTTAGCGTCCACGAAATTGCTGATACAGGGCAAAAACAGATATTTTTTAGCGACCCTGCGGGCAATGGGATTGAGCTTAATTTTTCCTAGAGCTTTTTCTCAAAAACAGACTATTAATTGAGGCTGCTAAATAAAACCATCAAATAGTTGTACTTTGACTAAACTGCCACCTTCTACGTTGCCCACGTCATCATCTAGCACAATAAAGCAGTTGGCTTGCGACATGGAGCTAAGCACTCCTGAGCTTTGATTGCCTGTAGTTTTAACCTGCCAATGGCCTTCTTCAACCACAAATAAAATCCCACGTTGAAACTCCGTGCGACCTTTGAGCTTTCTAATGGGGCTGGTGCAGACTACATTGAGCATGGGGATGGCGGCAGGGCTCGCTTGCCCCATAAGCACTAGCATGGCTTGCCTGACAAATTGATAAAACGTCACCATCACGGCGACAGGGTTGCCTGGTAGGCCAAAGTAATGGGCATTCCCGATTTTGCCAAAAGCGAGCGGGCGGCCAGGCTTCATGGCGATTTTCCAAAACAGCACTTGGCCGAGCTTTTGGAGGAGCTGCTTCATGTAATCCGCTTCGCCAACGGATACACCACCGCTGGTTAAAATCACATCAGAACTTGCAGCCGCTTTGATGAGTGTTTGCTCTAATAAAATAGGATCGTCTGGAATCGCGCCTAGGTCATGTGTCTCAACGCCCATTTGGGTGAGCATGCCAAATAAGGTGTAACGATTGCTATCAAAAATCTGGCCAGTTTTTAAAGTGCTGCCGATGCTCGCAAGCTCGTCACCTGTTGAAAAGAAGCTGACTTTGAGTTTGCGATACACGGATACTTCACCAATGCCAAGGGATGCAATCAGTCCTAAATCAGCGGGGCTGATTTGATGCCCAATATTTAAAACCACTTGTCCCGCTTTGAGGTCTTCGCCAGCATAGCGAACATTGGCGCCGCGATTGGGGGTGTCTGACAATCGGATAAACTCACCATCTAATTCAACACGCTCTTGGGCGATGACGGTATCCGCGCCTGCTGGAATAGCTGCGCCAGTCATGATTCTGATGCAAGCCCCTTTTTCAAAGCGGCCTGTTAAGGCATTGCCAGCAAACGCTGCACCTGTGATTCTGAGTCGCGCTGTGGCCTGCCCTAAATCATCCGCATTATATGCGTAGCCATCCATGGCGGAATTATCATGGTTAGGCACGTTGTGTATGGCATGAATTTCTTCCGCTAACACGCGACCTAAAGCGGCATGAAGATGCACGCGTTCTGTTTCTTGCATAGGGCTTAAAAATGCTTTGATGTAATCTCTTGCCTGCTCCACCGGCATGGAATTTGGATCGTAGTCGTCACATACGTTGGTAGTGTTCGCAAGTTCGGCGAGCGTTTTTTGAGTCTTCATTTTTTTAGCCAAGTATGAATAAACGCGGCAATCGCGTTGATGTCGTTCAGGTCAATTTGCGGGGTTGAAATTGGCAAAGGTGTGTCAGTTGCAATGGCGATAATGTTGGTATCTTCTGATGCTAATAGCGGTGCGCCAAACGCAGCACGATGTACTTCAATTTTGGGAATCGCTTCATGTTTAAAGCCTTCTGCCAATACAAGGTCAGTTAAACTACTGTCCATTTGAGCGAGTAAATGCGCAAGATTAGGCTCATTTTCTGCATGTGGAGTACGCACTAACTCTGTCATTAAAGCCCACCGTTGGCGGGATGCGACCATCATCTGCACAGCGCCTGCTTGGCGCAACTTAAAGCTGTCTTTGCCTTCATGGTCGATATCAAAATCGTGGTGTGCGTGTTTGACGACCGAAATACGTAAGTCTTGTTGGATAAGCGCAGGAATGAGTTGCGTCAGTAAAGTGGTTTTGCCTATGCCGCTACTATGGGCGCAAAAACCTAGTACGGGGATTTTATTGGTGTTCAAAGCTCGCCCTCAAGCTTGCTCAATTCCTCGGGTGTATTGACGTTGGAAAACGCTAAGGGATTGTCGTCAAAACTCACTTCCACATAAGCATGTTTCTTTT
Organism: Candidatus Methylopumilus universalis; assembly: GCA_945878605.1. GTDB lineage: Bacteria > Pseudomonadota > Gammaproteobacteria > Burkholderiales > Methylophilaceae > Methylopumilus_A > Methylopumilus_A universalis_B. The sequence continues at coordinate 13,686 of CAMCTR010000026.1, forward strand.
GCCAATCATCCACTTTGCGGAAGCCGGAAGCTAGATAAGCTTCCAAGTCTTGCGCCAAACTTGTTCGGCATAGGCAAAATACCGGGTAATGTTGTTCGTCTGTTTTAGCCACGGCAATATCTGCTTTTTTTGACTCTAAAGCCGCCATTAATCGCTGGGATAAGTCATCTGGCAGAAGCGGTGAATCACAGGGCACGCTAAGTATAAATTCAGTTTTTGCGGCTTTCATGCCAGCGTGTAAGCCAGCTAATGGCCCTGCGAAGTCACTGATTTCATCTGTAATGACAGTAAAGCCTAAGCTTTGGTAAGACTCTATTTCTCGATTAGCGTTAATCAAAATCTCGCTAACTTGTGGACTCAAACGCTTAATGACATGCTTAATCATAGGCGCGCCTTTAAGCGGAATAAGACCTTTGTCTATGCCGCCCATGCGAAGTGCTTTACCGCCTGCGAGAATAATCCCTGTGATCTTGTCTTTGCTCATTTACCCGCCTGTGTGTGACATAAAGCGCACAACGGCTGGCTCAGCACGTTTAAGGTCAAAGTCATGGCCTTTGGGTTTGATTTTCATGCTCTCGATAATGGCGTTGATGAGCGGTGCATCATCATTGGGATGAGCGCGCAAAATCGGCATCAGTTCGATTTTGTCATCTTGGCCTAAGCATAAATAGAGCTCGCCCTTGCAAGTGATGCGCACCCGGTTACACGCCTCGCAAAAGTTGTGGCTATGTGGCGAGATAAAGCCGATTTTGGTATTTGTCTCGGCAACTTGCCAATAGCGCGCAGGGCCACCAGTATTAAGCGCGCTACTGACGAGCGGGAAATTTTTTTGTATTGTTGCAAGCGTTTCTATATTGCTGACAAAAGAGCTGTCGCGGGCATGGTCAACCTCGCCTATGGGCATTTCTTCAATAAACGATATGTCGATAGATTGCTCGATAGCGAAGCGCACTAAATCTAATGTTTCATCGTCATTAATGCCACGCATGAGTACGGTATTGAGTTTGATGTTTTCAAATCTTGCCTCTTTGGCGGCAGCGATGCCAAGCAAGACTTTGTCTAATTCGCCCACACGCGTGATATTTTTAAAGCGCTCTGCGTTTAGGCTATCTAAGCTGATATTAATGCGGCGAACGCCAGCTGCTTTTAATGCTTGCGCCTGCAGCTCAAGCTGAGAGCCGTTAGTGGTGGTGACAAGCTCGCGCACGCCTGCTAATTGACCAATTTCTTCAAATAGCCAAATCGCATTTTTACGCACTAAGGGCTCACCACCGGTAATGCGTACTTTGCTTACACCCAGTAATACAAAGGCTTTAACTATGCGCGCACATTCTTCAAGCGACAACACTTCGTCTCTAGGAAGAAATGACACATCTTCACCCATGCAATACGTGCAGCGAAAGTCGCAGCGGTCGGTAATCGATAAGCGGATGTAATCGACTTGTCGTCCGTGTGCATCAATAAGGGTATTTGGTTTGTTGTGCATGAGCGCTTGTTAATGGGATGAGGCTAGAATATTAAGGCTTAGTCCCACGAGATACAATGCTATTCAGATTGTGGATATAGCGCTAGTTTATTTTTTGATAGAGGCTAAACTTTTCATGCCTTTCGGCTGGGCGCTTGCCTTGCCAAATCACTTTCCAATCTTCATTTGGCCAATCATTGCCTGGATTAATATACCCATGGTGTTTATCTTCTTGAACCAGATATAAACTGCAATTGGGCTTAGCGCCGCTTTGTAATTGCATGACATGTAAGTCGGTATAGTACTCTAATAAGGCTTGTTGTGACCGACCAAAGCCAACGCTGTTGATGCAACCATGTTTTGCAGGCAATGCTTTTTGTAAGCTCAGCATGACGCCTTTGTAGCTTTTTGCTGAATCAATCATGGGCAACCATAACGCCATTAAT
>CAMCTR010000027.1 GCA_945878605.1 Candidatus Methylopumilus universalis
CTGTGGTGACATTTGGTCTGGATGAAGTGGCGAATAACAGCGATTTTGGCTTGGCTAGACAAGCAAACATTATTCAATTAATGCGGGGTTCAAAAGCGTTATTGCCGACGACAGAAATGAAAATAGCTGGTTTGCATAACGCTATGAATGCGTTGGCGGCAATGGCCTTGTGTGAAGCGATAGGCGTGCCGCAAGTCGCGATGTTAAAAGGTTTGCGAGAATACAAAGGCTTACCACATCGTGTGGAATGGGTTGCGGATATTGGCAATATTGCTTTTTATGAAGATTCAAAAGGGACTAATGTTGGTGCAACTTATGCCGCGCTTCAAGGTTTAGTGGGCCCAAATGACCGCAAAAAAATTGTGTTAATCGCGGGTGGTGATGGCAAAGGCCAAGACTTTTCGCCACTTGCGGACATTGTGGAAAAAAATGCCCGTGCGGTGGTATTGATAGGTCATGATGCACCAATTATTGAAACTGCTTTGAGTGGCACAAAAGTTGATTTGATCACGGCTCAAAGCATGGAAGCGGCGGTAAAAACTGCTTTTGGCTTGGCTAGGGCTGGCGATGTGGTATTGCTATCTCCAGCTTGCGCTAGTTTTGATATGTTCCGCAATTATGTGCACCGTGCAGAAGTGTTTGTAAAAAGTGTGGAAGCGCTGGTTAAACAGGAGGCTTCCGCATGATGCCAATGTTGAACAATCGAAACAAAATCACAGGTGAAAGCTATGACCAAGCCTTGCTTTGGGTCACCTTGATTTTACTCGCGTTTGGCATGGTCATGGTTTATTCCTCTTCAATCTCATGGGCTGAAGGCAAATCCATAACGCACCATCAAGCTTCATATTATTTGGTGCGTCATGCAGGGTTTCTGATCGTCGCACTATTCATTGCTGGGGTTGCTTTTCAAGTGCCAACTCGTATTTGGCAAAAGTATGCGACACCATTATTTCTTATTGGATTTTGCATGCTTATTTTGGTGCTAGTGCCAGGGATTGGTCACAAAGTATTGGGTAGTCGACGTTGGATTAAGTTGGTGTTATTCCAGATTCAGCCATCTGAGATCATGAAATTTTTGGCGGCGGTTTATGTGGCCGATTACACCATACGGAAAGCTGCGCTGATGCACAGTTTTAAACAGGGCTTCTTACCAATGTTGGGCATGATGATGATTGTAGGGCTATTGCTATTGCTAGAGCCTGACTTTGGTGGATTCGTAGTCATAGCCTCAATCTCGATTGCTATCTTGTGGTTGGGTGGCATCAATTTACGAATCTTTGGCGGACTACTCGTTTTGCTAGTGATTGGTTTCATCATTTTGATTATGACTTCGCAATATCGTATACAACGGATTGTCGGATACATGGACCCTTGGGCTGATCCATTCGGCAAAGGTTATCAACTTACCCATGCCCTAATTGCATTTGGTCGTGGTGAGTGGCTTGGTGTTGGTTTGGGTGGCAGTGTAGAAAAACTGATGTATTTGCCAGAAGCACATACAGACTTTTTGTTAGCTGTGATTGCCGAAGAGCTTGGCTTTTTGGGTGTGGCAACACTGGTCGGTTTGTTTGCATGGATAGTAGTGCGCTCTTTCAAAATTGGTAAAGAGTCGGTGAGCAATGAACAGTATTTCTCAGCGCTCTTAGCACAAGGTATTGGCGTATGGATTGGTGTGCAAAGCATTATCAATATGGGCGTGAATATGGGGCTGTTGCCAACCAAAGGCTTGACCTTGCCGCTACTGTCTTTTGGGGGAACAGGGATTGTGGCGAATTGTGTCGCGATGGCTGTCTTGCTTCGTATTGATTGGGAAAATAAGCGTTTGTTTAAGGGTATTCAAGTATGAATACCAAAACACTAATGGTAATGGCAGGTGGTACAGGTGGACATGTTTATCCAGCGATGGCTGTGGCTGAATATTTAAAAGCGCAGGGCTGGAATATTGTTTGGCTTGCCACTGAAGGGGGAATGGAAAACCGCTTAATAGAAGGCAAAGGCTACCAAAAAACCATGATGACCATGCAAGGCGTGCGTGGCAAGGGGTTGATGGGATGGGTTTTGTTGCCAATTAAGTTAGCCAAAGCCTTGAGCCAATGCTACAAGGCAATGCGCCGGCATCAGCCAAATGTAGTGCTTGGCATGGGCGGCTTTGCAGCTTTTCCTGGCGGTTTGATGGCTCGCTGTTTGGCTAAACCTTTAGTGATTCATGAGCAAAACTCAGTGGCTGGCTTAACCAACAAATTGATGGCGAAAATCGCTACGCGCGTATTAGCGGCTTTTCCGAATGCGTTGAATGAGGCGAGTGTGATTGGTAATCCAGTTCGCGCAGATATCGCTGAACTAGCTGAGCCAGAAATGCGTTTTGGTATGCATAAAGGCGCATTAAGAGTTTTGGTGGTGGGTGGCAGTTTGGGTGCGCAAGCCTTGAACGACTTAATTCCAGAAGCTTTGGCTGTAATACCAGCGAAGGAAAGGCCTCATGTGATACACCAAGCTGGCGTTAAGCATATTGAGGCATTGCAAAATAACTATGCAAAACATGGTGTAGTGGCTGAATGCCAAGCATTTATTGAAAACATGGCAGATATGTATGCATGGGCAGATTTTGTGATTTGCCGTGCAGGTGCGATGACGGTGGCTGAATTATCAGCGGTGGGATTGGGTAGCTTGCTGGTGCCATTTCCTTTTGCGGTGGATGACCATCAAACAACCAATGCAGCATATTTGGCAGAACATGAAGCAGCATTTTTAGTACAACAAAAAGCATTAACGGTAGAAAAACTAGTGAATATTTTGACGACATTAACCCGTGAAAATTGTTTAAGCATGGCAAATAAAGCACGTGCTTTGGGCAAGCCAACAGCCACGACTGATGTGGCGCGTGTTTGCATGGAGGTGGCCGCATGAAACATAAAGTGAAGAATATTCATTTCATCGGTATTGGCGGTTCAGGTATGAGCGGGATTGCTGAAGTGTTGATTAACTTGGGGTTCAGGGTGACTGGCTCGGACTTAGCAAGCAATAACGTTACGGCAAGGTTACAAGCGGCTGGCGCAGCTGTTTACCAAGGTCATCAAAAAGAGAATTTGACGGATGCTGATGTGGTCGTGGTTTCTAGCGCTGTGAATGAAGCCAATCCAGAAGTTAAAGAGGCGCGTGCCCGCGGCATTCCGGTCGTGCCACGTGCATTGATGTTGGCTGAGCTAATGCGCTTTAGACAGGGCATTGCAGTAGCTGGTACGCACGGAAAAACGACAACAACAAGTTTGATTGCAAGCATCCTAGCTGAAGCGGGTATGGATCCAACGTACGTAATCGGTGGCAAGTTGGAATCAGCCAATGCCAACGCAAAATTGGGTACGGGGGAATATATCGTGGCTGAGGCAGATGAGTCTGATGCTTCATTCTTGCACCTAACCCCAGTTATGGCAGTGGTCACGAATATCGACGCTGACCACATGGACACTTATGAGCATAGTTTCGACAAGCTAAAAACGGCATTTGTGGACTTTGTTCAGCAGTTGCCGTTTTGGGGCATGGCGGTGGTGTGCGTGGACGATGCCAATATCCGCGAAATTTTGCCGCGCATCACCAAGCCAGTCATGACTTATGGCTTTAGCGAAGCCGCACGCGTTAGAGCGATTAATGTCGTCGCAGACAATGGCCAAATGCATTTTACCGTGCAACGTATTAATGGCGTGACGACAGAGTTTGATGTGACCTTGAATTTGCCAGGCAAACATTATGTGCTTAACGCATTAGCAGCAATTGCGATTGCCAGTGAGCTCATTGTTCCTGACGAGGCGATGATTAAAGCGCTGAAAGTGTTTAAAGGGGTAGGTCGTCGCTTTGAGCGTTATGGCGAAGTTAAAGCGCCAACGGGTGGCACATTTACTTTGATTGATGATTACGGTCATCACCCAGTTGAAATGCAGGCGGTGATTGATGCGGCACGAGGCGCCTTCCCTAACCGACGCTTGGTGCTCGCATTCCAGCCCCATCGTTTTACTAGAACGCGTGATTGTTTTGAAGATTTTGTAAAAGTGCTTTCAATCGCTGATGCCGTGTTGCTTACTGAAGTTTATTCAGCAGGCGAGGCGCCGCTTGTGGCAGCAGATGGCCGTTCATTGGCGCGCGCAGTACGTGTGGCGGGAAAGGTTGAGCCGCTCTTTGTAGAAACAACAGCTGAATTACCACAAGCAATTATCAATGTCGTTAAAGACGGTGATGTAGTCATCGTGATGGGCGCAGGCTCCATCGGTCAGGTAGCAAGCTTAACAAGGGATTTATGCAAGTGATGGCACAAGCCCAAGGAAGTTTGATGTTGAACGAGGTTATGGCTCGTTACAACAGCTGGCGCGTGGGCGGTAAAGCGGATCGTTTGTACATTCCTGCGAGCTTGGATGATTTAAGTGCTTTCTTAAAGAGTTTAGATGCCAATGAACCTTTACATTTCGTGGGCTTGGGCTCCAACTTATTGGTAAGAGATGCAGGGGTGCGTGGCACCGTGGTTGTGATTCATAACGCGCTAAACACTTTGCAAATGGAAGGCGATTTGGTTTATGCAGACGCTGGCGTGACTTGTGCCAAGTTGGCACGTTTTACGGCAAAACAAGCAAAACAAGGTGGCGAGTTTTGGGCTGGTATTCCTGGCACTGTGGGTGGCGCTTTAGCGATGAATGCAGGCTGTAATGGCAGCGAAACTTGGGACAGCGTAAAGCGTGTGCTGACGATTGATACAGAAGGCATGGTGCATGAACGTGATGCGGCTGAGTTCGTAGCGACATATCGCCATGTTGCAATGCCAGTAGCGAAAGAATGGTTTGTCGGCGCTTGGTTTGGCTTGCCAGCGGGGGATGCAGAAGAGTCTGAGCAAAAGATTAAAGCTTTGCTGGCAAAAAGATTGGCAACACAGCCGCTTAATTTACCTAACGCGGGTTCAACCTTCCGTAATCCAGAAGGCGATTATGCGGCACGTTTGATTGAGGCTTGCGGTTTAAAAGGCAACAAAATCGGTGGCGCACAGATTTCGGAAAAGCACGCTAATTTTATTGTGAATTTGGGCGATGCCAGTGCAGAAGATATTGAGCAATTAATTATATTGATGCGCGAGACAGTCAAAGAGAAATTTGGAATTAGCTTGCACCAAGAGGTCCATGTGTTGGGCGATAGAGCGAGTGGAAAAGCATGAGGAATTCATTTGGAAAAGTAGCGGTTTTATTGGGCGGAAAATCAGGCGAGAGGGAAATATCGCTTAAGAGCGGCTCGGCAGTATTAGCCGCTTTGCAAGGGCAAGGTATTGATGCAGAAGCCTTCGACCCAGTGACTCGCCCATTGCATGATTTAGAACAATTCGACGCTGCTTTTATTTCATTGCATGGTCGCTTCGGTGAAGATGGCACCATACAGGGCGCATTGGAATTATTTGGTATTCCATATACCGGCTCAGGCGTGATGGCTTCAGCCATTGGCATGGACAAGTGGCGTACTAAGTTAATTTGGCATGCAGCGGGAGTGATGACGCCAGCATTTGAAGTGGTAAATGCGGACTCTGATTTTTCAGCCATTGAGAGAAAGCTAGGTTTGCCATTGTTTGTTAAACCAGCCAACGAAGGTTCAAGTATTGGAATTACCAAGGTTAAAGTGGCGGGTGATTTGAAAGCGGCTTATGAGTTGGCCGCTAAATCAGACCCGCTCGTAATTGCAGAGCAGTTTGTGGGCGGTGGGGAGTACACCGTGGGTATTTTGGGCGAACAAGTATTACCGATTGTGCGCATTTTGCCAGCCAATGAGTTTTACGATTTTGAAGCAAAGTATTTACGCGATGACACTCAGTATTTATGCCCATGTGGGTTGCCAAAAGAACAAGAAGTCAAGATACAAGCAGAAGCCTTGCAGGCTTTTAAAGACATTGGGGGAACAGGTTGGGGGCGTGTGGATTTTTTAATGGATGAAGCAGGCAAACATTACTTCTTGGAAGTGAATACCAGCCCTGGCATGACAGACCGCAGCTTGGTGCCGGTGGCGGCAAAAGCGGCAGGCATTTCATTTGCTGAATTAGTAAAAAGCATTTTGACATTGGCGTTTAAACATCATGGAGCTAAAGCGCGTGTGGGATAAGCCCAACATTTTGAATTGGGTTGCAAACGCGTTATTTGCCCTTGCATTCGTACTATTTATGTGCGGCACTCTGTTCGTTGTAGTGCATATGCCGATTTTTCCACTCAATGAAGTGCGTGTGGAAGGCGAATTAAAACATGTGACGCGCGAGCAAGTTAAATTGATTGCTAGCCGTTACTTGCAAGGTAATTTCTTTACGGTGAATTTGTTAAAAACACGTGAGGCCTTTGAAAAGTTGCCTTGGGTAAGGAACGTAAGTGTGAGAAGGCGTTGGCCCAAACGTTTAGAGGTGGTGATTGAAGAGCATCAAGCATTAGCGCGTTGGGGAAATATTGCCTTGGTGAATACCCATGGTGAGCTATTTCATGCGGCTTCAGATGCTGATTTGCCTGTGTTTTATGGACCGGGTGATGGCGTAAAGGAAGTGGCTGAGCATTATGTTGAATTTAGTGCACTGCTCATACCTGTAAAAATGAAATTAACTGAAGTGACGCTAACACCAAGGCGCTCTTGGCAGGTAACGACGAATACTGGGATGGTGATTTCACTTGGTCGCGAAAAAATGGATATGCGCCTTGCGCGCTTTATGCAGGTTTACAGCAAAACTTTTGCAGGATTAAAGGGTGATTTGAAATATGTAGATTTGCGTTATCCAAGTGGTTTTGCAGTAAGAAGCCCGATGGCATTGGCAGCATTTAAGCCTGCTGGAGTTGCCGCTGAGCCTAAAGAGCAAAGTCAAAATCACGGTAAGAATGAAGTTAAAAAAATGCCAGAGAAAAAGGAAAAAGTTAAGCAAAACCGTAAGAAAGATGAAGTTAAGAAAGCTAAAGTCTAATTTAAAAAGACATTCATAACGATGAAGATTAAACGCGAATTAAGAAAAGTGGAGAAGCACTATGAGTAGAGCTAAAGAAGAGAAAAACCTCATTATTGGCTTAGATATTGGCACATCTAAAGTTGTCGCAATCGTGGCAGAACTTATGGTGGATGGCAGTATGAACGTGATTGGCCTTGGGCAACACCTATCTCGCGGCCTCAAAAAGGGGGTGGTAATTAACATTGACTCCACTGTGAATGCGATTCAGCGAGCGATTGAAGAAGCCGAGCTGATGGCTGATTGCACTATTAAGAATGTGTTTACAGGGATTGCCGGTAGCCATGTGCAAAGTATTAATGCGCGTGGCATGGTGAAGATTAAAGATGCTGAAGTGACACAGGCTGATGTGGCGCGCGTTATTGAAACGGCACAAGCTATTGCCCTGCCTTCAGATCAGCAGATTCTTCATATTCTCACACAAGAATACATCATAGATGGCCAAGAAGATGTGCGCGAACCACTTGGCATGAGTGGCATGAAGTTAGAAGTGAAAGTCCATATCGTGACTGGCGCCGTAGCTGCCGCACAAAACATCGTGAAGAGTATTAAGCGTTGCGGTTTAGAAGTGACTGATTTGATTCTTCAGCCTTTAGCTTCCAGCGAAGCAGTGCTGACGGAAGATGAAAAAGAATTAGGCGTTTGCTTGGTTGATATCGGCGGTGGAACAACAGATATTGCAGTGTTCAAGCAAGGTGCGATTCGCCACACAGCAGTAATCCCTATTGCGGGCGATCAAATCACCAATGACGTTGCAGTGGCTTTAAGAACGCCAACGCAATCAGCAGAAGACATCAAGATTAAACACGGGTGCGCCTTACGTCAATTGGCGGACCCACGTGAAGTGGTAGAAGTGCAAGGCACAGATGGCCGTGAAGGCCGCGAGCTTTCAGTCCAAACCTTGGCTGAAGTGATTGAGCCGCGTGTTGTGGAATTATATGAGTTCGTATTGGCTGAGTTACGCCGGAGCGGCTTAGAAGAAATGATTGCGTCAGGCATCGTCATTACGGGCGGTTCAGCAATGATGAAAGGCATGGTCGAATTGGGCGAGGAGATTTTCCATATGCCAGTTCGTCTCGGTTTGCCAAGATACGTCGGTGGTTTATCAGAAGTGGTGAGCAATCCACGCTATGCCACAGGTGTTGGCTTGCTGTTGATTGGCAAGCGCCAAGTGGCACAGCAGATTCAAGGGAGCTTGGATGCGAATTCATTTGGTCGGATTTTGGAGCGGATGAAGAGTTGGTTCCAAGGTAATTTTTAGTAGGTGGTAGTGGTAGTAAAAGTAATAAAGGTAGAAGTAATTTAGAGCAGGCAGATACCAAGGAGAAATACTATGTTTGAAATTATGGATAACGAAAACCAAGAAGCCGTCATTAAGGTGATTGGTGTGGGTGGTTGCGGCGGCAACGCCGTCGAGCACATGATTGCGAAGAATGTTGGCGGCGTAGAATTTATTTGCGCCAATACTGACATGCAAGCGCTGAAAAAGAGCCAGGCGAAGACCGTGCTACAAATTGGTATGGGCATCACTAAAGGCTTGGGCGCTGGCGCGAAACCAGAAATTGGTCGCGAAGCAGCTTTAGAAGATCGTGACCGCATTGCTGAAATTATTTATGGCGCTGATATGTTGTTCATCACTGCTGGTATGGGTGGTGGCACAGGCACAGGCGCAGCGCCTATCGTGGCTGAAGTTGCTAAGGAAATGGGTATTTTAACAGTTGCCGTGGTGACTAAACCATTCGCATTCGAAGGCAAGCGCGGTAAAGTGGCAACAGATGGTTTGGAAGAGCTTTCTAAGCACGTTGACTCTCTTATCGTCATTCCTAATGACAAGTTGATGGAAGTGTTGGGCGATGATGTGACATTCACCGATGCATTTAAAGCTGCGAACGATGTACTTCATAACGCAGTTTCAGGCATTGCTGAAATCATTAATTGCCCTGGTTTGGTGAACGTCGATTTTGCTGACGTACGCACAGTGATGTCTGAAATGGGCATGGCAATGATGGGCTCTGCTGTAGCGACAGGCCCAGACCGTGCGGTATTGGCGGCTGAACAAGCAGTAGCAAGCCCATTACTTGAAAATGTTAACTTAGCAAATGCACGCGGAGTTCTTGTTAACATTACTGCAAGCCACTCTTTCAAAATGAAAGAGTATTACGATGTGATGAATACGATTCGCTCATTCACTGCAGATGAAGCAACCGTGATTGTGGGCAATGTGTTTGATGAAAGCATGGGTGACAATTTACGTGTGACGATGGTTGCAACTGGCTTGAATAGTGCTAATGCGGGTATTCAACGAAAACCAACCTTAGTCGTTGCTCCGCCAATGCTGCGTGACGGAACAACTAACCAACCGATCTACAGTGGTGCTGGCAATGTTTGCTACACGGATGATGATGCGCCTGCTGTGTTTACCCCAAATAGCGGTCGACGTGCCCAAGTAGATGCCATGAAAAAAGACGGGATTGAAGAATACGATATCCCAGCATTTTTACGGAAGCAAGCCGACTAACAGCGGTCATTATTAAGCGCGGCATTTATGCTATGCTTTTAGCAGGATAGGTAGTCTTTATTGAGTGGGTTTCTTAGGTTAAGAGGCCGTAAAAAGGTTTTTTAGGATATGTAAGGTGAGATTAGAAAAGTAAATATGCTGAAACAGCGCACCCTTAAAAAATCAATTAGTGCCACTGGTGTTGGCTTGCATACTGGCGAAAAGGTCAAAATGACTTTGCGTCCTGCAGCGCCTGATGCTGGTATTGTGTTCCGTCGTGTCGATCTGCCCGACTCAGCGGAAATCAAAGTGCAACCTCAATATGTAAGCGACACCCGCATGTGTTCAGCCTTGGAACACGAAGGGGTGCGCGTCGCCACTGTCGAGCATTTAATGTCCGCGCTAGCTGGGCTAGGGATTGATAATATTTACGTTGATTTGTCCGCTGGTGAAGTGCCGATTATGGATGGTAGCTCAGGCCCATTCGTATTTTTACTTCAGCAAGCGGGGATAGTTGAACAAGCCGCAGCCAAGAAATTTATTCGCATCAAAAAGACGGTCGAAGTCCACGATGGCGATAAATGGGTGCGTTTTGATCCATATTTTGGGTTTAAAGTCGATTTCACCATTGATTTTGCGCACCCTGTTTTTGAGCACACTGGTAATAATGTCAAAATTGATTTTGCCGATAATTCCTATATCAAAGAAGTGAGCCGTGCCCGCACGTTTGGCTTTATGCACGAAGTTGAAGCCCTTCGTTCTATGGGTTTGGCGCGCGGAGGGAGTTTGGATAACGCCATCGTTTTAGATGAATATCGTATTTTGAATCAAGATGGTTTGCGTTACGACGATGAGTTCGTTAAACACAAAACTTTAGACGCAATTGGTGATTTGTATGTGCTTGGTCACCCATTGCTTTGTGCTTTTACAGCCCACAAATCTGGACATGCGCTGAACAATCAATTGCTACGCACATTGTTGGCTGATGCTGATGCTTGGGAATACGCAACCTTTGAAAAAGCGGAAGAAGCCCCAAGTGGATTTCAAGTCCCAATGATGGCGTCAAACGCCTTACAGTACATTTAAGAGGGTCTCTTTTATGGCGCGCATTTTACTTTTATTACTGATTCTTGTTTTTGTGATTTGTTATGGCGCTTACTTGATTAAAGGCGATAGAAGATACCTAAGACTTTTAGGTCAGATCATTAAATACTCTCTTATCGCGGTTGGTTTGTTTTTTATCGTTAAGTTCATTTAAGCCTTTATAACTCTATTATTTTCTGTTGGTATTTTTAGGTCATTGTTTAAACATACATGAAACATTGGACCATCATATTGAGTGCAATTTTCTTTGGCGCTAGCTCCGCTTGGGGCATGAGTGCGGATCAAACATTCGCTCACGCTCAAAATTCCTATCAATCTAAAAATGCCAAAGCGCTTGCTGAAGATGCTAGTCAGCTCCATTCCCAAAACTATATCCTAGCGCCATATGCGGACTACTGGCTCATGCTAATTACTTTGAGCACCGCTGATAAAGCCGTGGTGCGTGATTTTTTGTCTCAATATGCAGATTATCCTTTTGCTGACCGAGTTCGAGGTGAGTGGCTAAAGAGTATAGGTAAGCGTCAAGATTGGGATGCCTTCTTTGATGAGCTTCCTAATTTTAAGCGTGAAGATTTAGCGGTGAGTTGTTACGCGCTTGAAGGGCGTACAAAAAGGGGGGATGTCATAGCGCTGACAGAAGGTAAAGTCTTGTGGATGAGCACGGCAGAGCAACCTGCTAATTGTGAAAACTTATTTGATTTGATGCAAGCGTCCAAGGTGCTGACCCAAGATGACATTTGGGCGCGCTTCAGATTAGCCATGCAAGAAGGCAAAGATGCTTTAGCTAAGACTATCATTCAACGTGAGACAAACGTTTCAAAAGCAGAGTTAAAACTGATTGATACCGTTTACCAAAATCCGCAAGTCGCATTAGAAAAGAAAATTATCCCGTTTAAAAGCCATTTGGGGCGCGCGCTTAATTTCTATGCAATCGATAAATTAGCACGGAAAAAGTTAGATGAAGGTCTGAATGCTTGGGCAAAACTAATGCCTCAGTTTGAGGCGGATGAACAACTTTATATGTGGGGAAGGTTGGCGATGCAAGCTGCACGCCGTCATGATGAGAATGCGTTAAGTCTCTATGCGAAAGTCAAAAATAGTCAGCTAGATAAGGATGAGTTGGCATGGAAAGTCCGCGCCGCGTTATTAGAGCGGGATTGGAGTTTGGTGTTATCAACCATAGATGATATGCAAACGAATCAACAGGAGGAGCAGGCATGGCGTTATTGGAAAGCAAGAGCTTATAAAGCGCAAAATGCTATTTCAAAAGCCAACGTGATACTAATGCCGCTATCTCGTGAGCATTCATTTTACGGATTGTTGGCGCAGGATGAATTAGGTGATGTGATTAGCGGTCCACCAAGCAATTATGTGCCCTCGGAAAATGAAGTGGCCGCGGTGCAAAGTCAACCAGCCATGCAAAGAGCGCTTGAATTGCAAAGACTGGATATGCGTTGGGAAAGTCGAGCGGAATGGGTTTGGGCAACTAAGGATTTTGACGATAGCCAAAAGTTGGCAGCGGCAGAATTGGCGATGCGACAATCTTGGTATGATTTAGCAATTATTACTGCTGAAAAAACGCAGTTTGTGCATAATTTTGTATTGCGATATCCAGCACCATATCGTGAAACTGTAAAAAGTTTCGCTAGAGAAAATGGCTTGGATGAGGCTTGGGTGTACGGTATAACGCGACAAGAAAGCCGCTTTGTCACTTATGCAAAATCAGGCGTTGGTGCCTCTGGCTTGATGCAAGTAATGCCAGCCACTGCCGCATGGATTGCTAAGAAAACAGGCTTTACAGATTATCGTCAGAGTATGATTCACCAAACAGACACCAACGTGAAGTTAGGAACTTATTACCTTCGCTATACCTTAGACCTGATGAGTGGGCAGGCGGCAATGGCAACTGCCGCCTATAATGCAGGACCGGGCAATGCAAGGCATTGGAAGCCTAAAAAGCCCATAGAAGGTGCGATTTATGCTGAAACCATTCCCATTACTGAAACGCGTCAATATGTGCAAAAAGTCATGGCAAACACTTGTTTTTATTCGAGTCGTTTAGGAACTAAATCCATGAGTCTTAAACAAAGGTTAGGCATCATTATTGGGGATAGCAATCCAACCACTGTTACAAACGATGATAGTGATAATTGAATTTAGTTAAATAAAGAAAGTAGCAAAAGTATGAGGCATGTAACTGTATTGGGTGGATCCGGTTTTGTTGGCAGCGCAATCGTGCGGCAGCTAAGTTTAGCTGGCTATGAGGTTAAAGTGCTGACGCGGAGACGAGAGGCTGCTAAGCATATTATTTTACTGCCCAATGTTGATGTCATTGAATGCAATGTGATGGACGATGTGGCCCTTTCTAAAGGAATTAAAGGCACAGACGCAGTGATTAATCTGATAGGCATATTGCACAATAGCAAAAAAGCCAGCTTTACAGCCATGCATGCAGAATTGCCAGCGCGCTTAGCTAAGGTATGCGCCAAATTGGGCAGTAAAAGATTAGTGCATATGAGCGCCTTGCAAGCATCTCAAGATGCGCCAAGTGCTTATTTAAAGTCGAAATCTGAAGGTGAAAATGCTGTCTTGCGTGCAAATAAAAACCTAGATGTCACGGTATTTAGACCTTCAATTATTTTTGGTCGTGGCGATGGATTTATTAACCTATTTGCGACATTGGTTAAGCTTTTGCCAGTTATCTTACTTGCTAAACCAAATGCTAAATTCCAACCAATTTATGTTGAGGATGTCGCACATGCTTTCGTCGCATCTTTAGATAATATCGATACCTATGGAAAGGCTTATGATTTAGGCGGTCCGAAAGTTTATACATTGCGTCAATTGGTAGCTTATGTAGCAGACACCTTGGGCAAAAAGCGCCCGATTATTGGCCTTAATAACATGTTTTCCTATCTACAAGCTTTTGCAATGGAGTTGTTGCCTGTGCAGCTGATGACAAGAGATAACGTACGTTCTATGGAAGTGGATAGTGTTTGTGTCACAAGTTTTCCTGCATTTTTGGGCTTTCAGCCCGTGGCGCTTGAAACAATCGTGCCAGACTATCTAAGCGAAAATAACCCTCGCAATGCTTATAACCGCTTCCGCACAAGGGCTGGCAGATAAAATGCAGGTTTTTTGCGTGGGCGGCGCTGTACGTGACGAGCTACTTGGGTTTGTCGTCAAAGACCGCGATTTTGTCGTGGTTGGAAGCACCCCTGCAGAAATGGAAAACTTAGGTTATAAAGCCGTTGGTAAAGACTTCCCTGTGTTTTTGCATCCCAAAACCCATGAAGAATATGCCTTAGCGAGGACCGAGCGTAAGACAGCCAAAGGTTACAAAGGCTTTCAGGTGCATGCTGATCCAGATGTGAAGCTTGAGCAAGATCTTGCGAGGCGAGATTTAACCATCAATGCGATTGCTCAAGATGATGCGGGACAGCTGTTTGATCCGTATCACGGCTTAGAGGATTTGAAAAATAAAGTACTGAGGCACGTCAGTCCTGCCTTTAGCGAAGACCCTGTGCGTATATTAAGAGCTGCTCGTTTTGCAGCACGGTTTACTGATTTTTCAGTGGCGCCTGAAACACTGTCACTCATGCGGGACATGGTTGAAAAGGGCGAGGTCGATGCATTAGTGCCAGAAAGAGTTTGGCAGGAGCTTGCCAAGGGGTTGATGGAGGTTCAGCCAAGCCGCATGTTTGAAGTGTTGCGTGCTTGCGGCGCATTACAAAAAATCATGCCCGAGCTAGATAGGCTTTGGGGTGTGCCGCAGCCTGAAATGTTTCACCCTGAGATTGATACGGGCGTGCATATCATGATGGTGATTGATTACGCTGCAAAGAGCGGCTATTCATTGCCGATACGCTTTGCGGCCCTCACCCATGATTTGGGCAAGGGGACAACGCTAAAAGATATGTGGCCTAGACACAGTGGTCACGAGGTTCGGAGCGTTACTCTGCTTCAAGACGTGAGCAAAAGATTGCGGGTGCCAAACGAATGCAAAGAGCTCGCGCAAATCGTCGCAAAATTTCATGGGAAAGTGCATCAAGTCTCTCAAATGCGAGCAGATACTGCGTTGCAGTTTTTAATTGATACGGATGCGATTCGTCAGCCACAACGTTTTAAAGATTTCTTGTTAGCTTGCGAATGTGATTCACGCGGACGGACTGGCTTTGAGTCAGCTGAATGCCTAGAAGCTAAGGTCTTAACTGGCTTGCTAGAGGCTGTGCTGAGGGTGGATGCTGGCGAAGTCGCGAAACTACATACAGCGCCGAAGGCGATTAAACAGGCCGTGTTTGATGCCCGTTTGTCAGCCGTCAAACAAGTTTTTTAGGCGTTTATTCTGCGCCGTTTAAGTAATTCAGTTGTTGTTGAATAAACTCCATAGGCTTACGTTTATAGCCGCTCTTGGCAAACTGATGCCAACGACCAATCACAAAACATAACATCAAATTAGCTTGTGACTCTGCATCCATTGCTTGGCTAGTTTGTGTTTGCGCGATACGGAAAGACTGTTTGATGGTCGATTCTAGACGGTCTAACATTTGATTGATGCGCAGTTGCAATCTGTTATCTTCATTCACCAATGCATCGCCAATTAAAACCCGCGTCATGCCGGGATTCTTTTCCGCAAATAACAGCATAATCGTCACGATGCGGCGAAGTTGCGTCATGCCATCCGTTTCTTCTGTGGTGATTTTATTGATGAGGCTAAAAAGGCTTTGTTCGATGAATGAGATTAAACCTTCGAACATTTGCGCCTTGCTTGCAAAGTGACGATAAAGTGCAGCTTCGCTAACATCTAGTTTTGCAGCAAGTGATGCAGTCGTAATTTTTTCTTGTGTTGGGGTCTCCAACATCTTTGC
>CAMCTR010000028.1 GCA_945878605.1 Candidatus Methylopumilus universalis
TGGCAGGCTTTTCGCAAGGCGGTGCGATGGCATTATTTACCGCGCTTCGCCATCCAATAAGATTAGCTGGAATATTGGCGCTTTCAACTTACGTTTGCCTTAAAGAAAAACTGGCAGAAGAAGCCAACCCTGCCAACAAAGATGTGCCAATTTTACTGGCACACGGTAGTTTTGATAGCGTAATTACCCTTGATACTTGTTTAGTTTCGCGCAACTTATTGGAAAGCCTTGATTACAAAGTTGAGTGGCACGAATATCCAATGGCGCATTCTGTTTGCTCCCAAGAAATTGATGATATTTCACGTTTTCTAAGTAAGGCATTTAAGGCCGAATAGGTTAAAATGTCGAATGACTAAACATCTCACACACTCCACTTCCAAATTGCTTGCGCCTATTGTCATTGATCTGGCCTTTGAAGCCGCCGTGAGCGAGCTTGAAACCATCGTGAGCCAAATGGAATCCAAACAATTGCCATTACAAGACACGCTCGCCGCTTTTAAACGTGGCACAGCCTTGTTGCAACATTGCCAAAAAACCTTGGCGGAAGTTGAGCAGCAAGTGCGTATTTTGAGCGACGACGGCAAAACTCAAGAATTACAGGCATACCAAGACCACGATTAAGATGGATTTAGGCAACGACTTTCAAAGCTGGGCAATAGGCATACAAAAGCGCACCGAGCAGGCGCTAGATAAAGCCCTGCCCGCCAACAACATTACCCCAAATAAACTGCACGAAGCTATGCGCTATGCCACAATTGGCGGTGGCAAACGCGTGCGTGCTTTATTGGCACATGCCGCTGGCGAGTTTTGTGGAGCGGATGCCCATAAAATTGACCAAGCTGCGATTGCGGTGGAGATGATTCATGCTTATTCATTAGTGCATGATGATATGCCGTGCATGGATAATGATGATTTACGCCGTGGCAAACCTTCGTGCCACAAACAATTTGATGATGCGACTGCGCTGCTTGTGGGCGATGCGTTGCAAAGCTTGGCGTTTCAAGTGCTCTCAGCGCCCAATTTACATGCAGATGCCGTGCATCAAATCAACATGATTCATCTATTGGCTGTTGCCAGCGGCTCTCGCGGCATGGCCGGTGGCCAAGCGATAGATTTAGCGAGTGTTGGCGAGTCGTTATCTCAAACTGAGCTTGAATTGATGCACATCCATAAAACAGGCGCATTGATTCGTGCGGCAGCTTTGCTTGGCGCTTATAGCGCAAACGATTTAGATGATAAGCGTATTTCGGCAATTGACCGTTATGCGCAATCAATCGGCTTGGCGTTCCAAGTGGTGGATGATATTTTAGATACTGAAGCTGACACCGCAACCCTAGGCAAAACAGCAGGCAAAGATGTAGATAGCAACAAGCCAACTTATGTGACCATCCTTGGCTTAGGTCGCGCAAAAGCGCTTGCACAAGAACTCTTTGATAGTGCGATTGGGCCGTTAAAGGCTTATGGCGCAGATGCGACAAGGCTTGTCCAGCTCGCACAATTTATTACCCAACGAGGCTTTTAATGACGGCTGAATACCCTTTACTCGATACCGTCCACATGCCCGAGCAACTGCGCCATTTATCGCGCAAACAACTGCCTGAGCTTGCAAAAGAGCTGCGTGAGTTTTTAGTAGAAAGCGTGTCGCAAACAGGCGGGCATTTATCTTCCAACCTTGGCGTGATTGAGCTAACGATTGCTTTGCATTATGTATTCAATACGCCAGAAGATAGATTAGTATGGGATGTGGGTCATCAAACCTATCCGCACAAAATCCTCACAGGTCGCCGTGATGCGATGCGCGAGTTACGCAAACCAGGGGGCATTGCAGGTTTTCCTCGCCGCAACGAAAGCGTGTTTGATACCTTTGGTACAGGTCACTCGAGCACTTCAATTTCTGCCGCGCTTGGTATGGCAATTGCTGCGCAACAAACTGGCTCAGACCGCCGCGCTGTGGCCATTATTGGCGATGGCGCCATGACGGCTGGCATGGCCTTTGAAGCACTCAACAATGCAGGTGCGATGGATGCCAATTTACTAGTGATATTGAACGACAACGACATGTCGATTTCACCGAATGTGGGTGCGTTGCAGAACTACTTAGCTAGACTGCTTTCGGGCAGGTTCTATAACAATGTTCGTAAATCTGGTGAGCGCGTATTAGGCGTGATGCCACCTGTGCTAGAGTTTGCTAAACGTGCAGAAGAACATGTAAAAGGCATGGTAACGCCAAGCACGCTATTTGAAGAGTTTGGTTTTAATTACATCGGCCCGATTGATGGCCATGATTTAGACACACTGATTCCCACGCTCAACAACATTAAAAAACTCAAAGGCCCGCAGTTCTTACATATCGTAACCGAAAAAGGTCACGGCTATGCACCTGCAGAAAATGAGCCGGGTAAGTTTCATGGCGTGGGTAAATTCAATCCTGAAGATGGCTGTGCGATTAATAGCTCTAGCAAAAAAACTTATACCCAAGTGTTTAGCGATTGGCTTGTGGACATGGCGGCAAAAGATGAGCGATTAGTCGGCATCACCCCTGCTATGTGCGATGGCTCTGGCATGAACGATTTTGCCGCGGCTTATCCAAAACGGTTTTACGATGTGGGCATTGCCGAACAACATGCACTGACATTTGCGGCAGGCATTGCTTGTGAAGGCATCAAACCAGTTGTCGCGATTTACTCAACATTTTTACAACGTGCTTACGATCAACTAATCCACGATATTGCATTACAAAATTTACCTGTAGTTTTTGCGATTGACCGTGCTGGTTTAGTGGGGGCTGACGGCCCAACGCATGCCGGCAGCTTTGATTTAAGTTTCTTGCGTTGCATCCCCAATATGGTGGTGATGACGCCAAGTGACGAGAATGAGTGTCGCCAAATGCTTACAACCGCTTTCCATTTTGATGGACCAAGCGCGGTGCGCTACCCTCGAGGTGGTGGGCTTGGTGCGAGGATTGAAAACGAACTCAGCATACTTCCAATTGGCAAAGGCGAAGTTCGTCGACAAGGCAAGAAAGTTGCGATTTTGGCCTTTGGTAGTATGCTCACGCCAGCGCTTATAGCTTCAGAAAAGCTCAATGCAACGGTTGCCAATATGCGCTTTGTTAAGCCGTTGGATGTTGATCTAGTGCAAAAATTAGCCAACAGCCACGACCTTATTGTAACAATAGAAGAAAACGCAATGATGGGAGGCGCAGGTGCAGCAGTGATGGAAGCGATGCAGGCGCTAAACATTGCCACGCCAACGTTATGCTTAGGATTACCAGATGCCTTTATTGAGCACGGCGTGCATGAAACCATGCTTTCAGATTGCGGTCTTGATGCTGAGGGTATCCTTACTGCAATTGAGAAAAAATTAACCAAGTGATATACTCAAGTATTAGCATTAGTCATTGATAAATTCAGGAAACTCATGAGCCAAGATCACAACTCACCTATCGAAGATGTACAAAATACGCCCGACGTTCGGCATTTGGCGATTGATAAGGTGGGCATTAAATCTATCCGCCACCCAGTGAAAGTGAAAGATAAAACAGGCGGCGTTCAGCACACTGTAGCCATGTTCGATATGTATGTGCATTTACCGCACAACTTCAAAGGCACGCACATGTCGCGCTTTGTTGAAATTCTCAACATGAATGAGCGCGAGATTTCGATTGAGTCTTTCGAAACTATTTTGCGCGAAATGGTGAAGCGCTTAGAAGCTGAATCAGGCTATGTGCAAATGACTTTCCCCTACTTCGTCAACAAATCTGCGCCTGTTTCAGGGGTAAAAAGCTTGCTCGATTACGAAGTGACTTTCATTGGTGAAATTAAACAAGATCAATTCGACATCACCGTTAAAGTATTAGTGCCTGTCACTAGCCTTTGTCCATGCTCTAAAAAGATTTCAGACTACGGCGCTCATAACCAACGCTCTCACGTGACCGTGACTGCGCTGATTAACGATTTTATTTGGGTGGAAGACATTATCCGCATGGTAGAGGAACAAGCCTCTTGCGAGCTTTACGGCTTACTCAAGCGCCCTGATGAGAAGTTTGTGACTGAGCGCGCTTATGACAATCCTAAGTTTGTAGAAGATATGGTGCGCGATGTTGCGGCGGTATTGAATAACGAGAAACGTATCGATAAGTTCGTGGTGGAATCAGAGAACTTTGAGTCTATCCATAATCACTCAGCCTATGCGTTGATTGAAAAAGACAAACGTGTTTAATCAGCGGTCTTAACCCCTAGCCAAAGTCGAAAAAAGCCAGTTCAAAAATGAACTGGCTTTTTAATTCAGAAAATCAGATTAAAGCGTTGCTTTTTTTGGCATCACCCAAATAAAGAACAAACAGCCAAGTAAGCCAAATACGCCTGAAATGGTAAACGTCCAACTTGAACCTAATGCCTCCCAAGTAAAGCCGCTGACTAACCCGCCAAAGGTGCCGCCCATGCCATAAGAAACGCTGGTATAAAGCCCCTGCCCTTTTGATTGATGACGGCCTTTGAAATGCTGATGCGTCATCGCCACTGCAGCCGCATGATAAGAGCCAAAAGTGGCGGCATGCAAGACTTGTGCAAAGAGCACAATCCACCACCAATCAACCGCCCAGCCAATTAAATTAAAGCGCACAAAAGCAATTAACAAGCTCACGATTAAAATATTCTTTAAGCCAAAGCGTTTAGTGAGTTTAGGCATCCATAAGAAAATCAGAATTTCGGCGATAACGCCCAGCGCCCACAACAAGCCGACATTAGCTTTGCTATAACCATGATCCACCAGATAAATAGAGTAAAAGGTGTAATACACGCCATGCGCGGCAGCCATCATAAAACAAGCCGCCAATAGCGCTAGTACTTCGCGTTGACGCATAATTACCCATATAGAACCATCGTCGGTGTGATGTGGCTCCACTTTAGGTTCTGGGATATTGCGAGAGAACACCAAGACCGCAACCATCATGCCAAGTATCGCCCAGAGCAATAAGCGAATATTGAAGATATCTAGCAAGTATCCAAGACCGATGACGGCCAGAATAAAGCCGATAGATCCCCACATACGGATATGGCCGTATTGATCAAAACGATCGCCAAGATGTCCTAGCGTGACGGTTTCAATTAATGGTAAAGATGCGCTCCAAAAGAAGCTGAGCAACAGCATCACGGCAAATAGCCAGGCATAACTTGTGCTCATAAATACACCAACGTATGAGAGCAAGCTTAGCGCAGAAAGCCATTGAATGATGGAAACCCGTTGTCCAAGATGGTCTGCCAGCCAACCCCAAAAACTAGGCGCAAAAATACGTGCTACTTGAAACAGTGACATCAGCACTGCAATTTGAAAGGGGGCAAAAGCGAGCGATTTTAGATATAGGCTCCAATACGGCGAAAAGGAGCCTACAAATGCAAAATAAGCGAAATAAAAAGCGGAAAGGCGCCAATAAGGGAGTTGCATATCAGGCCTATTAAAATGAATTAGATGCTTTTAAGGCCTGAGTTTACATCGGCATTTTGTGCGCGATGGCGAAGCGCATGGTCAATTAATACTAAAGCCAACATCGCCTCAACAATAGGTGCGGCGCGGATGCCAACACATGGGTCATGACGACCTGTGGTTTGCATCATGACTGGCTGACCATTTTTATCAATGGAGTTGCGCTCTTGCGGAATGCTTGACGTTGGCTTGAACGCAACATTCACGCTGACAGCTTGACCGCTAGAAATACCGCCCAAAACACCACCTGCATGATTGGTCAAAAATCCACTCGGCGTGAGTTCATCACTATGCACACTGCCGCGCTGTGCAATCGATTCAAAACCCGCACCAATTTCAACGCCCTTCACGGCGTTAATGCCCATCATGGCATAAGCAATTTCAGCATCTAAACGATCAAAAATCGGTTCGCCCCAACCCACTGGCACGCCTTCGGCAACTACTGTGATTTTTGCGCCAACTGAGTCGCGTTCAGAACGTACATTGTCTAAATAAGCCTCTAGCTCAGGCATCATCGCCATATTCGGCGTGAAGATTTTATTATCTGGGTGCTGTAAATCATCCCAGCTTGCAAAAGGAATATTGAGTTCACCAAGCTGACTCAAGTAAGCACGAATGGTCAAGCCATAACGTTGCTTCAGCCATTTTTTAGCAATAGCGCCTGCGGCGACACGCACCGCAGTTTCACGCGCACTTGAACGACCGCCGCCACGATAATCGCGGATGCCATATTTTTGGGCGTAAGTGTAATCAGCATGGCCTGGACGGAAAGTGTCCATAATTTTGCTGTAGTCTTGGCTACGTTGATCTGTGTTGCGAATCAATAGGCCTATTGGTGCGCCTGTGGTTTTACCTTCAAACACACCAGAAAGAATCTCTACGCTATCTGCTTCGCTACGTTGCGTCACATGGCGAGAAGTGCCTGGTTTACGTCTATCCAAATCAATCTGCAAATCTTCAGCCGACAACTCCAAACCCGGCGGACAACCATCGACCACACCGCCAATAGCAGCGCCGTGTGATTCACCGAATGAAGTGAGCGTGAACAAAGTACCAATGGTATTACCAGACATGAGGTTTCTCTTTAATTAGCACAATTTATAAATGTAAGTTTACCATAAGCCACCTTCGCGTTGCGGCGCTCAAATAGAGCATCGGTATGAAGATTCCACCGTTTTAAATCTGCCGTAATGTGCCTAATGGCAAATCATCAAGCGTGTGATTGCCGATGGCATAACGAATCAAGCGCAGTGTGGGAAATCCGACCTTTGCCGTCATGCGGCGCACTTGGCGGTTTTTACCTTCTGAAATTTTAATCTCTAGCCATGTTGTGGGGATGGCTTTACGGGCTCTAATAGGCGGATTTCGAGGCCATAAATTTTCAGGCTCAGCAATGATGTTCACTTGCGCTGGCGCGGTCACAAAATCACCCAAATCCACCCCTTTTAAAAGCGGCATTAAATCTGCTTGTGTAGCAACCCCCTCTACTTGCGCCCAATAAGTTTTGATTTCTTTGTGATTTGGATGCGAAACACGGTGTTGAAGTGCGCCATCATCGGTTAAAATAAGTAAACCTTCACTATCCGTATCAAGTCTTCCGGCGGCATAGACATTTGGGATAGCAATATAATCAGCCAATGTTTCGTGATTTTCATGTGCGGTAAATTGACACACCACACCGTAGGGCTTATTGAACAGAATTAACATAAGTATTCGTTTTTATTTTTCATAGTTTTAACACATAGTATTTACTTCATAGGATTTATAAAGCATGTCATCCAAAATCGTGGTTCCAACCTTTGGTGAAAAAATCACCGTTAACGCAGATAACTCTTTGAATGTACCTAATCAGCCCATTATCCCATTTATTGAGGGGGATGGCATCGGTGTTGATATTACGCCACCGATGCAAAAGGTCGTGGATGCAGCAGTTGAGAAAGCTTACAGCGGCAAAAAGAAAATCGCTTGGATGGAATTGTTTGCAGGCGAAAAAGCGACTAAAGTTTACGACAAAGATACTTGGTTGCCAGAAGAAACGATGAAGGCTGTGCGTGAATATGTCGTCTCAATCAAAGGTCCACTTACAACGCCAGTGGGTGGCGGCATACGCTCACTTAACGTGACATTGCGCCAAGAGTTGGACTTATACGTTTGCTTGCGCCCAATTCAATATTTCACTGGCGTTCCTAGCCCCGTGAAACATCCAGAAAAAACTGATATGGTGATTTTCCGTGAAAACACAGAAGATATTTACGCAGGGATTGAATGGGCGGCAGGCACACCAGAAGCTGAAAAAGTGATTACATTTTTGAGCGACATGGGCATGCGTAAAAAA
Organism: Candidatus Methylopumilus universalis; assembly: GCA_945878605.1. Classification (GTDB taxonomy): domain Bacteria; phylum Pseudomonadota; class Gammaproteobacteria; order Burkholderiales; family Methylophilaceae; genus Methylopumilus_A; species Methylopumilus_A universalis_B. The sequence goes on from CAMCTR010000028.1 coordinate 7,820, forward strand.
ATTCGCTTCCCTGAATCTTCAGCCATTGGCATCAAGCCTGTTTCAATTGATGGCAGCAAACGCTTAATCCGCAAAGCGATTCAATACGCAGTGTACAATAACCGTAAATCTGTGACCATTACCCACAAAGGGAACATCATGAAGTTCACCGAAGGGGGCTTTAGAGACTGGGGGTATGAGTTAGCTAAACAAGAATTTGGTGCAGTCGAAATTGACGGCGGTCCATGGTGCAAATTACCTAATGGCATCGTCATCAAAGATTGCATCGCCGATGCGTTCTTACAAGAAATCTTGTTGCACCCAAGTGATTATGATGTGGTTGCTGCGCTTAACTTAAATGGCGATTACATGTCGGACGCACTTGCGGCGCAAGTGGGCGGCATTGGGATTGCACCTGGTGCAAATCTCTCTGACACAGTGGCGATGTTTGAAGCGACACACGGTACAGCGCCTAAGATTGCGGGCAAAGACATTGCCAACCCAAGCTCAATTATCCTTTCCGCTGAAATGATGCTCCGTCATCTAGGCTGGTTAGAAGCGGCTGATTTAGTGCTAAAAGGCATGGGCAAAGCCATTAGTGCTAAACGCGTCACGCATGACTTCTCATCTCAAATGGAAGGCGCAACGCAAGTGGGTAGCGCACAATTTGGTGATGAGATTATCAGCCAAATGTAATTTGCTGTTTTAGGCACTGCCAAACAAAAAAGGCTTGAAGCTATTCACTTCAAGCCTTTTTTCAATCTTAGCCGAATTTAAAATTAGCTAAGATTGTTACTCAGGTTTATTAAGCTTTTTGAATATTAGAAGCTTGTTTGCCTTTAGCGCCGTAAGTCACTTCAAAGCTCACACGTTCACCTTCTTTTAAGCTCTTGAAGCCAGCATCTACAATCGCTGAGAAGTGCGCGAACAAATCATCGCCACCATCATCAGGTGTAATAAAACCAAAACCTTTTGCGTCATTAAACCACTTTACGCTACCTGTTGCCATTTGTTAATTCCTGACTAACCTAAAAAGGGAGGCACCCCCAAAAGTTTGTATTTCAAAGTACCACTTCTGTTTTTACAGCATGATCATATATTCGAAATCTCAAACGCCTTTTCACTTTTAAACTTTTTCCTGTTTGATCTGTCAAGGAAATTTACAAATTCGCTTGCAAAACATTAAATTCAATCAGAATTAAGTTTATTTAATTAAATGTTAATTTTTTAATGTATAAATTATATATTTATCGCCATTTAAAAATAAAAAAGTAGTGGGAATTATCTATTAATCTACTACGGGATTAATAGAGGCGCTATCCCCCACATTAACTCAATTGATAATCAATTAACACACAACAAAAGCTTGTCGGTCTCGCTCGCTTATTAGCACAAAACCAGCTACTTACTGAAGCCAATTAAGTGCCAGATGAAATGTTAACCAAAGTCGCTGAATTTTATGAGGCAGATTTAGACGATTCCTTGGCGGGAATATCCTGCATAATGAAGCCCGTGATTATGGTGGTGTTAAGCGTTCTCATTGGCGGCCTGGTTATTGCCATGTACTTACCTATCTTCAAGAAGGGCGAAATAGTTGGTTAATAAAAAAGAGGAGGTTATTTTCACCCTTTTTAAGCATCAATTTTTCCCGCTTTTATTTCTTTGGCGAAACAACCAAAGCTTTCTCAATTTCGGCCGCAGGGTAAGCGCCTAACATACGCTTACCATCTGCAAAGAAAATAGTTGGCGTGCTGGTTACTCCCAAGCGTTTGGCTAAATTCGCCACTTTTTCAATTGGTGCTTCGCAATTCGCTGTTTTCTTTGGTAGCTGATTATTCAGTGCCCAGTCTTGCCAAGCCTTACTTCTATCAGATGCACACCAAATCGCTTTTGCTTTACTTGCCGCGTCAGGATGCAATTGCTCTAATGGGATGAGAAATGTGTAAATCGTCACATCATTAATATTGCTCAATTCGTTTTGCTCTAAACGCTTACAAAATGGACAATCTGGGTCTGAAAAAACCGCCATTTTTCGACTGCCATTGCCCTTAACCACCTTAATGGCTTGATCCAAAGGCAAGGCTGAAAAATCGATCTTGGATAAATCGGCTAAACGGTCGCCCGTCACATCTTTTTTAGTTTTTGAATCCACCAAATGGCCTTCGGCAATCAAAAAGCTAAACTTTTCATCGGTGTAAACGATTTGACCGTTCATATACACCTCATAAAGTCCTGTGTAAGGTGTTTTTGCAACGCTTTCTACTGTCATTTTTGGATAGGCCGCTTCAACCGCTTTTTTTAGCGAGGCTTCATCTGCCCAAACGCTTGCAGCGTAAATTGAAAGAATTGCTGCAATGAGTGATTTTTTAAACATTTGGGTACTAATAGCCTTCCTTAAAAGTTGTTATAAAGTATTACCAGAAAAATTTAAATCAGCGCTTGCTTCATCAAGGCGCGTTTAATAATCGGATGCTTATTTGGCAAGCTCAAGCCCCAGTTGCGGGCCGTTCTTACCAAGGCTTGCTTGCTATCGAAAGCGGCATAAAGGGCATGTGTTAACCCTTGTATCGCTATCACATCTGCTTTTCTGGCGCGTTCATAGCGACGCAGTAAAAATCTATCGCCAATATCGGCTAATGGATTTCGCTCAGCAAGTACCTTAGCCAATTCCACAATATCACGGAAGCCAAGATTCACCCCTTGCCCCGCCATCGGATGGACTTGATGCGCTGCATCACCCACCAGCACTAGTCTATTGGAAATAAGCGCACTCGCTTTTTGCTTTACCAGCGGAAAAGCAACTGCTGGCGTAATACAATGCATTTTACCCAAAACATTTCCTCCAGCTTGCGCCACTTGCTCAGCCAATTCGGTAGGACTTAATGCCATTAAATTTTGGGAATACTTGGTAGAAAACACCATCGAAATTCTATTTCCTGCCAATGGCAACCAAGCCAATACGCCATCATTCACAAACCATTGTCTTGCGATATGTTGATGCGGTAATTCCACTTCAAAATTGGCAACCACGCCCACATGCTCATAGACGGTTTTTTGTTGAGTCAAGCCCGCTTGTTCTCGCAGCCAAGAATTGCCGCCATCAGCAGCAATCATGAGTTTTGCTTTTAACTGCCTGCCATCCGATAGTTGCAAAGAGGCTCCTTGCTCGTTTGCTTCAAACAAGGTCGCTTCGTCACCAATCGAAATATCGACATCTAAGGTTTGCAACTCATCCCAAAGCGCTTGCTCCAATGCGCTATTTTCTAAGATGTATCCGAGATTATTCGCAAAAGTATCTTCCGCATTGAAATTCAGAGCCTCAGTAATTGCATCACCCCAAACTTGCATTTCTGCAATCGGCGTAATTCTCTCGGCATCCATTCGTTGCCAAACACCCAAATCTTTTAACCAATCTGCATTACCTGGACTAATCGCATAAATACGACTATCCCACTCGGCATTCGCCAACCCAACTAAAGGAGATTTTCTATCGACCAAAGCCACTTTAAAGCCTTGCTTAGCCAAAGTCACTGCCGCAGACGCGCCGACCAAGGCAGCGCCAACAATCATAATGTCATAATATTTTGTCATTGCCATCACTTAGCCACGACTCCCAAAACTCATTTTTCTGACTAAACGAGATTTCACGGGCTTAAGTAAATCAAGCATGCCCAAACTCATACCGCGCAAACCTGAAACGCCGACAATATCGTTAGAAAATAAATTAACTAAAAAGTCGGTAAACATCAAACCGCGTTTGGTGTCTGTTTTGCGGCCTTGCTGGTAGGCGCGCATCATGGCATCTTGCCCCCAAGCCTCTGGCATGATCGAAGCAATTTGTTGTGCCAACTCGTAAGCATCTCGCAAGCCAACATTAAAGCCTTGCCCAGCCACAGGGTGCATGGTTTGTGCTGCATTACCAATCACCACCAAATGCGGCGCCGTTACAGGATTAAGATAGGAAAGTTTGAGTGGGAAAGTAAGACGTTTTCCTACACCTAAAAAACGGCCTACACGGTCCCCAAAATGCTGATGCAATTGACTTAAGAATTCAGCATCATCCAACGCCATCACTTCTGCTACTTCTGCTTGTTTACCCGTCCACACCAATGAGAATTCTTCGCCATTTGGAAGCAAAGCCACAGGCCCCATCGGCGTGAAGCGCTCATAGGCAATGTTGCCGTGTGGCAACTCACACTTCACCTTAGTGACTAAAGCATCATGTCCATACATTTTAGTATCGCGCAAAATGCCAGGAATATCGCCCAAGCTACGACCTCCATCAGCAAGCACAAGGAGAGAACTACTTAATCGTTGTAAGATTGAGTCATGATTAAACATCACCGTCGCAACTTCTGCGGATGGTTCTATATGCGTTGCCTCAGCTTTGTATATAACGTTTACGGCCTTAAAGTTAGCTAAGGCATCATCTAACGCTTTTGTTAAAGCCCCATAAGAAAGAACATAACCGAGTGCTGGCAAATCGTGGTCTTGGGCTTTTAGTAAGCTTCGACCAAAACTGCCGCGCTGTGAAATATGAATAGTGTTAATGGCTGTCGCTTGGGCATCTAATTTCGCCCAAACACCTAATTCTTCTAAGATTGCACGGCTACCGTATGAAAGCGCTAAAGCACGCTGATCTTGATAAGCGGCGCCTTTGGCACGAGCTTCTAGCATGGTCGCCGCGATACCCTTGTGCTGTAGCGTCAGTGCTAACGTTGCGCCTACTGGGCCACCACCAACGATAATCACGGACTCAGTCATCGTGCATCAAGGCCTCAATCTCAGCCACTGTTTTGGGGGCGGCCTTGGTGATAATTTCACATCCATTTTCAGTTACCACCGCATCATCCTCAATTCGGATGCCGATATTCCAGAAATACTTAGGCACATTATCCGCAGGGCGAACATAACAACCAGGCTCAACGGTCAACGCCATCCCTTTTTCCAGCATGCGCCAATTGCCTTGTTTGTCTTTATATTCGCCGGCATCATGCACATCCAAGCCCAGCCAATGCCCAGTGCGATGCATATAAAATTGGCGATAGCTGCCTGTTTCCAAAACTTCTTCAGGGCTGCCTTTGCACAAACCAAAATCAATAAAGCCACGAATGAGCACATCCAAAGCCGCTTCATGTGGGGCGTTCCAATGATTATTGGGTGAAACTTTTGCAATTGCGGCGGATTGCGATGCCAACACCAACTCATACAAATCTTTTTGCGCCGCGCTGAATTTTCCGTTGATGGGAAAGGTGCGGGTAATGTCAGATGCATAACCGTCAAGCTCGCAACCGGCATCAATCAGAAGCAAATCACCATCACGCAACTGGGCATTGTTAGCGTTGTAATGCAAGGTGCAAGCATTAGCGCCTCCTGCAACGATGCTGGTATACGCTGGCGCTTGAGCACGGCAATGGTAAAACTCATGCAAAAACTCCGCCTCAACCTCATACTCCATCATGCTAGGCTTAGTAAATTGCATGGCTCGCTGATGCGCCGCCGCCGCGATATTGGCAGATTGGCGCATTGTTTCAATTTCGTAAGCGGACTTATATAAACGCATTTCATCTAAATACTTACGCACATCCACAATCTCACCAGGTGCGCTTACACCCGTTCTCGCTTGTGTACGGAGCTGATTGAGCCAGGCGGTGACACGCACATCCCAAGCCGCATCTGCACCTAAGCTGTAAAACAACTTGGCTTGATTCGCAATTAATTTAGGGGCTATTTCATCTAATTGATTGATGGAATAGGCTTCATCAATACCATATTCAGTTACCGCCGCGGCAGGCCCATAGCGAAAGCCATCCCAAATCTCGCGCTCCATATCTTTATCACGACAAAACAATACCGTCTTAGGCTCAGCGCCAGCGATGATAAATAAAACAGACTCTGGCTCTTTGAAGGCGGAGAGATAATAAAAATAGCTATCAAAACGGAAGGGGTAATGACTATCACGATTGCGAATAAATTCGGGCGACGTAGGGATAATCGCTACGCCCTCACCCATAGACTCAATCAATCTTGCTCGCCTTAACGCAAATTCTAGGTCAAGTTTTTCAGTGGAGTTCTTTATCATTGAAGAATGCTTTTTAACAAGTCTAACTACTTGGGCTTACGCAGCACCCAATAAGTTTCAAATGGCAAGAAAGGAAACATCCCGCCAAACCATATGATGAATTTAAACCACCATTGATAGTTTTCCAAGAAAAAGCTTTTTTGCGCATTAAAAACGCACCTGACAGCAACTCAACTTCCAAGCCTTTATCAGAAGCCATTTTACGAACACGCTCCGGAAAAAACAAACTCGCATGCCCGTATTTTCTTGCGATCGGGCGGATTTTAGCTTTGCGCTTTGCTTCCATATACTTAAGGAATTTCATAGTTTTTATCCGGGAATACATGGTTGTTTTTCAAGAAACTAAAACCCCAAGACAACTGTGGTAATGCCATACCTAACCCCTCAAATAGAAAATATAAAACTACTTAACGCCCATCAAATCGTTCAATTGCTGAAGTCGCTCAGGGGTGCCAATGTCGCACCAAACACCGTGATAAGGCATCCCCGTCACTAGCCCATCCTTCATTGCAAGCTTTAATAAGGAGGCCAACTTGGCTGCCGCACCTTTTGGAACGCTGGCAAACAAATTGGGATGATAAACCCCAACGCCTGAAAAAGTGAGCTTATTGTTACCTTGCTCAGTCACTTTTCCTGAGCGCAAAACAAAATCACCATCGGGATGCTGTGGTGGATTATTGACCATCACCAAATGCGCCAAGTTAGGCGCATTTAATTGCAAAGCGCCAAAATCAATCTCGGTAAAAACATCACTATTGACCACTAAAAATGGCGCATCGCCCAATAAAGGCAAGGCATTGGCAATGCCGCCAGCCGTTTCTAGCGCTTTAGTTTCTGGGCTATATTGAATGTTCAAGCCCCAGTCACTTCCATCGCCCAAAACTTGTTCAATTTGCTCACCCAGATACGCGAGATTAATCACAATCTCTTTAAACCCCGCTTTAGCTAGTCGCTCCAAATGCCAAATAATAAGCGGTTTGCCACCAACCGGCAGCAGCGGCTTTGGGGTATGGTCGGTGAGGGGACGCATACGCTCGCCTCGCCCTGCCGCTAAAATCATGGCTTTCATTAAAATGTGTAGCCTGCCTTGAGCTCAACACCCGCTAACTGATCGAGCAATCGGAGCATCGGCTTTAATTCAATATAGCGGTCGCAAACACGGCGCAGATAGTCCATCACCAAGGGCATATCTTTCAAATAGCCGTCTTTGCCATCGCGATGGTAAAGT
>CAMCTR010000029.1 GCA_945878605.1 Candidatus Methylopumilus universalis
GTGCATTAAAAAAGTATAAGAAAAATTAATGCCCAGCTTTTTCTTCTGCAAACGCCTTAAGCATGTCCGCAATCTCCCACTCGCAGCCACCGCAACCCGAGAGCGCACCCGTACGCCGAGAGATGGCCTCGGCATCGAGACCCTGCTCAAATAGAGAACGGACCTTTGCGCGCGTGGTGCCACTGCACATGCAGACTACCTCATCCTCATCGTTAACTTTGATCGCACTCATGGGGACAGATTCTATATGCAAATCCGTTACCCAACCACTGATAAACCTTCGCCTTCTGGTTGGGACAAAAATCGGGGTAATTCCCAATCACTAAACTAATCCTTAGTTCTACCTTTTTTTCTGGATAAATCACTATTAATTTAATGAGGGGGTATCCAAGCCAAATCTTTTTAAATATTGATGGACCCTCTCTCTTACAAAAAGAGAAAATTGGTTGGGTGGAGTTAAACCTTTTAACTTAAATAAAAAAGGAGCCGAAGCTCCTTAATGTTCTAACTAATTTTAGTGTAATTAAGCTGCTAATTGTTTACGTCGACGAGCCATAAAACCCATTACGCCAGCACCCATTAAAAGCATCGCTGAGGTGTCTGCTTCTGGTACTGCTGCAACACTTCCAAAAACATAGTTTGCGACTTCATTTCCATTTAGAGATATGGAATTAATTCCTTCATAATTAGAACCATTCTCATTGTTAATCAGCCAATACGTTCCATCTACGTAATTAGTTCCCGGAAATGAATAGGCAAAGATGTTTTGATTGTCTGGATGATATAGTTCAGAAAGCCGATTCGCTAGTAGGCCGTTACCCCACCATGGATTGGCTTGAAATCGAGACTCACTGCCATAATATGCAATTGATTCAGTGTTTAGGAGATAATCAATTCCATTATAAGTAATAGTTTGAGCAGCATTAGCTGAAACTGCTGTTAATGAAAATAAGGCTGCGACAGCCAATGTTGAGAGTTTGTTTTTCATGAGAATTCTTTAAGCTTAGGTGAAGGTAATAATACTTTTTCATTACAAGCATGTTAATTGCGCCTTATGAAGCGTTTGTGACATTCTGGTCGGTGTTTTGTATTTACTAATTTAATCCATACCTCACTGTTTTAAAGCGGATTTATGGCAGATTATTTTTATATATCGTGAAGCTAGTCAGTAAATAATCTAAAAAATGACATATTTGTAATAATTGTCATAAGATACGTGTTAGTAACAGTTATAAATCAACAACAAGAAACTATCCAGAAAGCTGCCCTAAGGAATGGATTATTTTGATGAGTTTAATTTCAGCGCGCCAAAAAAAAACCGTATCTCACTTAAGACGATGGAGGATATTGTGCTTGCCGCTGAAGTGCTTGCCAAATCCTCTGAAATTTCGCAATCAACCGTCCAAAACCTTGCAGACAAGCCTGGCTATGCAAAAAGCACCATATTCCATCATTTCAAAAAATTTGATGATGTCTTTATTTATGTATTTTTAATTAGGAGAAGAAAAGCGTTATTAAGTGTCGCTGAGCTAATTAATCAACATCCAGCAGATGCACCAATGTCTGCATTAGTAAATAATATGCTTAAACTTTTTTTGAACAGTTCAATGCACCACCCCGCAAAGTTTTATTGTTTATCCTTGCAAAGTTTTTTAAACATACGCAGAACCCACATCTCATCAACCTGGAAGCCGATATTTTTATCCCAGCTTGGATCTCTGCGGTCAGCCGTGACCAGACCAATACCTTCGTTAAATTTAATGAGACTGAGTTACGTTTACGCTTGAGAGCGCTTCAAGCAGTTATCCGCAGTCCGTTTTTTGAAGATAGCACAATGGCGGGCAGTTCAGAACACTTTGATGTTGCTTACAGCATTGCAATGAATATATTGAATGCGCCAGTGGTGGTGGATTAATTGTTTGAGGATGTTCGGTTTATATAAATCTCACCCCTCAAAAAGCAAAAAAGAGAAAATTGAAAGTTACTCAGAAGTTGTTAACTGACTATATGCCTAAATTTTAGCAGTTAAAACACTTTATCAAAATAGATATGAGAACCTCTCATATCTATTAACCTGTCATGCTGATTGAGCTGCTGAAAAACAACGACATAAGAAGTTAGTGTATGAAAAATCTATAGGTAAACCATATTCAGAATTATGAAAAAACAACTTAATGGCAGCATTTAGAATGCTTTGATTAAGATGTTATCTGATCATTAAAAAATAAGACAATCATAGCCTAATCCAACAGAATCGATTATCTTAATGATATCGTTCAACTAATTACGTTGATTAAAAATAACTCAATGATCAATATTCTTAAACTAATATTAACCGGTCTAATCATCAGCTTTGGGATTTTAAGTGCTACTGTGTGGGCCGGCTCAAACGACGACATTCTAAGCCTACAAAAAGCTTGGATGACCATAAACTACCAAACAGCCATGCCTCAGCAAGCACGAGACTTTGAAAATTTATTGCTCACCACGAAGAAAACAAGCGCCCAATATGCCGAATTAGCCGAAGCTCATATTTGGCAAGGCGTGATTGAAGCTACCTACGCGGATCTCAAAAATGACGCTGGAGACAAAAGCAAGGCACTTTCCTTAGCTGAGTCTGCTAAGAACAGCTTTAAGCAGGCAATCAAGCTTAATCCTCATGCAATGAATGGCGCAGCTTTTACCAACTTAGGCGCACTGTATTATCAAGTTCCAGGATGGCCACTTGGATTTGGGGATGAACAAAAGGCCGAAGAATTTCTACTGAAAGGCTTGGCCCATGACCCAGATGATATTGATGCCAACTTTTTTTATGGCGATTTTCTCTTTCAAAAAGCTCAGCTTCTAAAAGCACAACAACACCTCATCAAAGCCTCGCTAGCACCAGAGCGGGATGGCAGAGAAGTTGCCGACAAAGCCCGCAAGCAAGAAATCAAAGATAGGTTAAAACAAATCAGCTATCAGCTCACTCGTCATCAATAAGCATGCCTCTTTTGCGTGGCTTTGCGCTTCGTTCAGATGAAGCCAGTTCTAAGGCGCCTAGGAGGCAAACGGAATAGGATAAGCTGGTACTATTTGAGACAGAGTTTATGGCTGAGGGTTTGATTTGATGGGGTGACTGATGGGGCTCGAACCCACGACAACCGGAATCACAATCCGGGACTCTACCAACTGAGCTACAGCCACCATAAAGCTGGATTTGTATGGCCTGCCCGACAGGAATCGAACCTGTAACCCCCAGCTTAGAAGGCTGGTGCTCTATCCGGTTGAGCTACGGGCAGATTGTCGGACAATCTTAATACAAACTATTGGAACAAAAAACTGGTCGGGGTGGAGAGATTTGAACTCCCGACATCCTGCTCCCAAAGCAGGCGCGCTACCAGGCTACGCTACACCCCGAGGGGCAAGATTATCTCGCATATTATTCTAAAGGTCAATTCTAATATTTGCGAATAGCCTGTTAAAATGGTGCTTTTTCCAAGCAATCACTTATAAATCTATGTCTGCTCAAATTATTAACGGCAAAGCAATTGCTGAGGATATGCTTAAGGGCATTCAATCAAAAATAAGCCAACGCTTAAGCACTGGTAAGCGCGCACCCTCTCTCGCTGTTATTTTGGTGGGTGGTGACCCTGCATCCAACATTTATGTGCGCAATAAACGAAGGGCTTGCGAAAAAGTCGGTATTCATTCGATCGCTTATGATTTAGCGTCAGACATTCAGGAGGCTGAGATACTAGCACTCATCCAAAAATTAAACGATGATGAGTCGGTTGACGGCATTCTAGTTCAGTCTCCACTACCTCCACAGATTGATGAAAAACTCATTATTGAGCACATCAGCGCAAGTAAAGATGTGGATGGTTTCCATCCTTATAACATCGGTCGCCTAGCCGTTCGCCAACCGACATTGCGCTCTTGCACACCTTTTGGGGTGATCAAGATGCTCAATAGTGCAAACATCGATCTGAAGGGCTTAGATGCTGTCGTTGTTGGCGTTTCTAACCATGTAGGCCGCCCAATGGCACTTGAGCTATTGTTAGCTGGCTGCACGGTCACATCTTGTCATCGCCATACCAAAAACTTGCAAGGCAATGTTGCACGCGCTGATTTAGTGGTGGCTGCCGCAGGCAAAGCAGGCCTTATTAAAGGCGAGTGGATCAAACCTGGTGCGATTGTTGTAGACATCGGTATTAATCGTTTGGATAACGGCACAATTTGCGGTGACGTTGATTTTGAAGCTGCCAAAGAACGTGCCGGCTGGATTACACCCGTTCCTGGCGGTGTTGGTCCTATGACGGTTGCCACGCTCATGGAAAATACATTATTAGCCATGGAGTTACGTGGCGTATAAATAGCAATTATGATTGATTTAACAACTTTGCATACATTCAGCAATACGTGTACACTTTGCACCGCTTTAATTTTATGTTGATGGCAATTAAGTCAACCGTCATTTAAATTTTCAAGGGTCACATGGCTGAAATCACAAAAAAATTTGTTCCTTATGAAGCAACAGCTAATGAGGAGTACATGAATGACAAGCAACTTGCTCACTTCGTGGCGATTCTTAATGAGTGGAAGACCGAATTAAGTCATGACATCGACCGCACAGTGCACACGATGCAAGATGAAGTGACGACCTTTGCTGACCCAAATGACCGCGCTAGCCAGGAGTCAGACATGGCATTAGAGCTTCGAAACCGCGACCGCGAACGGAAGCTAATAAAAAAAATTGAGAGTACCTTGAGAAAAATTCAAGAGGGCGAGTACGGTTATTGCAACGGCTGTGGCATCGAGATTGGTCTGAAACGCCTTGAGGCTCGTCCAACCGCTACACTGTGTATTGATTGCAAAACACTGGATGAAATACGTGAAAAGCAAGTGGCTAAATAATTAGCTGCTTAAAATAAAAGGCCCGATTGCTCGGGCCTTATTATTCACTACCGTATGACTAATTACTCGGCAGCTGGCGTTTCTGCAGCAGCTGGCGCATCTATCAAAGCCTTCATGCTTAAACGCACACGGCCTTTCTCATCAGCTTCAACTACTTTAACTTTCACAATTTGACCTTCTTTTAGGAAGTCACCCACAGCATTCACGCGTTCGTGAGCGATTTGTGAGATGTGCAACAAGCCGTCTTTACCTGGTAGCAATGAAACAATTGCACCGAAGTCCAATAACTTAATGACTGGACCTTCATACACTTGGCCGATTTCAACTTCTGCAGTAATCGCTTCGATGCGTTTTTTTGCTTCTTCGCCTGCTTCAGCACTGACGCAACCAATTTTGATGGTGCCATCATCTTCGATATCAATCGTCGCGCCAGTCTCTTCAGTCAAGGCACGAATGACAGCGCCTCCTTTACCAATCACGTCACGAATCTTCTCTGGGTTGATCTTCATGGTGATGATGCGCGGCGCAAATGCCGACAACTCAGTACGTGAAGTATCCATGGATGACTTCATGATACCCAAGATGTGCATACGGCCTTCTTTTGCTTGTGACAATGCCACTTGCATGATTTCGGCCGTGATGCCTGTAATCTTGATATCCATTTGAAGTGCAGTAATACCATCTTCTGTACCTGCAACTTTAAAGTCCATGTCGCCCAAGTGATCCTCATCACCCAAAATGTCTGTTAACACAGCAACGCGGTTACCTTCTTTAATCAAGCCCATTGCAATACCAGCAACGTGAGATTTAACTGGCACACCAGCATCCATCAATGCCAAGCAACCGCCACATACTGAAGCCATTGAGCTTGAACCGTTAGATTCTGTAATTTCAGAAACGATACGGATGGTATAACCGAAATCATCTTGTGAAGGCAAGGCAGCAATCAAAGCACGTTTAGCTAATCGACCATGACCGATTTCACGACGTTTTGGTGTACCAACACGGCCAGTTTCACCAGTTGCATATGGCGGCATGTTGTAATGCAACATGAAACGGTCGTTATAAGCACCTTCAAGCGCATCGATTGTTTGCTCATCGCGGCCTGTGCCCAATGTTGCTACAACCAACGCCTGTGTCTCACCGCGCGTAAATAATGCTGAACCATGGGTACGTGGCAACACGCCTGTACGAATCGTAATAGGACGCACTGTGCGTGTATCACGACCATCGATACGTGGCTCACCATTCAAGATTTGGCTACGAACCACTTTAGCTTCTAAATCAAAGAATGCTGATTTGATTTCGTTTGCTTCTTGCGTAGAAGTTTCTTCAGTAATCAATTCTGAGATCACGCGGCTTTTGATTTCGTCTAACTTAGTAGAACGCGCACCTTTTGATTTGATCTGATAAGCAGCGTTAATATCCGCGTTAGCCAATGCAGTTACTTTTTCAATCACTACTGTGTTTGGTGCCGGTGGTGTCCAGTCCCAAGCTTCTTTACCCACTTCAGCAGCCATTTCGTTAATCAGGTTAATGACCGCTTGCATTTGCTCATGACCGAATACAACCGCGCCCAACATGACGTCTTCTGGCAACTCTTTCGCTTCTGACTCAACCATCATGACAGCGCTTGCTGTTGCTGCAACGACTAAATCTAGTTCCGTTTCTTTCATTTGTGTTGCTGATGGGTTGATGATGTATTCACCGTCAATATAACCAACACGGGCAGCGCCTAATGGGCCGTAAAAAGGTATGCCTGAGATTGCCATCGCTGCTGATGCACCGATAATGGCAGGAATGTCTGGATCGATTTCGCTGTCTGATGACATCACTGTCGCTACAACTTGTACTTCGTTGTAAAACGCTTCTGGGAATAAGGGACGCAAAGGACGGTCAATTAAACGTGATGTCAGTGTTTCTTTTTCTGAAGGACGGCCTTCACGCTTAAAGAAACCACCTGGGATTTTACCTGCAGCATAAGTACGTTCTTGGTAATCAACAGTCAACGGGAAGAAATCTTGACCCGCCTTAACTTCGGTTTTACCAACAACAGTCACTAAAACCGCTGTGTCGCCATAGGTTACCATCACAGCGCCGTCTGCTTGGCGTGCAATTTCACCTGTTTCTAAGGTGAGCTCATGCGCACCGAATTGAATACTCTTTTTTACTTTATTAAACATTTGTCTTCCTTTTTCACATTAATGTTCATTATTTACAACCCTAATAATGAACAACGATAGATGGCACAATGCCACTTTGGTACAACAAAAAAGCCAAAAGCACTACGCGTTTACGTAATGCTTCTGGCTTTTATTCAACTGCAAAAATCGTGTATCGCTTTTTGCAAAAACTTACTTACGAATACCTAAGCGTTCAATCAAAACTTGATAACGGCTTAGATCTTTGCCTTTTAAATAGTCTAACAAACGACGACGTTGACTAACCATCGCTAGCAAACCACGACGTGAGTGGTTATCTTTTTTGTTAGATTTAAAGTGCTCTGTTAGGTATGTGATACGTGAAGTTAACAATGCAACTTGCACTTCTGGACTGCCTGTATCTGCTGGAGCGCGCTGAAAGTCTGCGACGACTTTCGCGGTATCTTGTGCGGTCATTGCCATCTTTATATTTCCTTATAGTTAGCGTCAATGCAAAAGCAGAGAATCCGCGAATGCATTCATTTACGACTTGGACGCGAATTTTATCCGTAAGCTGGTGATTTATCAAGTAGAATTATGAAAATTCCCGCATTAATCGTTTAGGTGCGATTTTTCCATCATTTTGCAAAAAGCCCAGGCCCAAAAAACGGGCATTTTCATCAAACAAACGTATTTCACCATTAGGGATTTTTCCTAAAACCCACACTGCTTGGCCTTGCATCAAGTAATGGGCTGCATCGGCGTTTAATGACAGCGCGGGCAAATACGCTATGGCAGAGTCGATGGGCAAGAGTAATGAATGCAAAGCCTCAATCGGCGTATCTTTTATTTTCTGCTCTAGCTGCTCTATCGTGATGGCATCGGCCAATTCATAACCTGCTGTTTCAATTCTTCGCAAACCAATCAAATGCGCGCCAGCGCCAAGCGCATTGCCAATATCTTCGGCAAGAGTGCGTATGTATGTCCCCTTGCTACATTTAACGGTGATTGTTGCGACATCTTGATCAAACTCGGTAATGGAGATATCAGCAATCGTCACTAAACGAGACTGCCGTTCGATATCTACGCCTTCACGGGCATATTCGTATAAGGCCTTACCTTCAAATTTCAGTGCTGAGTACATTGGTGGGATCTGGCTAATTTCACCAAGAAAAGATTGGCAGGCAATTTCAAGTTTTGCACGGGTAAAGTTCACATCACTGGTTGCAATCACTTCGCCTTCGGCATCGCCGGTTGTGGTGGTTACACCAAATTTAACTGTGGCAATATAGGTTTTATCTGCATCAGTCACATATTGCGCAAACTTCGTTGCCTCCCCTAAACAAATAGGAAGCAATCCCGTTGCCAAAGGATCTAATGTGCCAGTATGGCCAGCTTTAGCGGCTTTAAATAGCCATTTAACTTTTTGCAGGGCTTGATTAGAGGAAAAACCAAGGGGCTTGTCGAGCAACAACACGCCGTTGATATTGCGTTTAACTCTTTTGAATTGCGCCATTTGGCAGATTTAACTTCTGTGGATCGTTATTCTTTAGGACTGTCATCCAATGCTTGATTGATAAGGCGCGTAAGTTTCATGCCATTATCAATTGAAGCATCGTAGACAAAATGTAGCTGTGGCACCGTGCGTAACAACATACGCTTAGAAAGCTGGCTACGTAGGAAGCCCGCTGTTTTTTCTAAGCCTTTTTGTAGTTCAGCTGCAGATTTCGCATCTTGTTCGGCAGTGCTGTAATAAATCTTCGCATGCGCCATATCACCCGTTACTTCAACCTCAGTCACGGTCACCATGCCTACACGTGGATCTTTTACTTCAAACTGAAGCAAATCCGCCAACTCACGGCGCATTTGCTCAGCTACTCGGTCACTTCTTGCGAAATCTTTAGCCATTAAAGCGTTCTAGCTACTTCAACAACTTCATAGACCTCTAACAAATCGCCCACTTCAATGTCGTTGTAGTTCTTCAATGACAGACCGCACTCGAAGTTTGATTTAACTTCTTTAACGTCATCTTTGAAGCGCTTGAGTGAGTCGAGCTCGCCTGTGTGGATGATCACATCGCCACGAAGCACACGGATCTTAGAGTTACGTTTAATCACCCCATCTTGTACGTAACAACCAGCCACCGCACCCACTTTAGAAATACGGTAAACCTCACGGATTTCCACCAAGCCAATCGCGGTTTCTTTCTTCTCTGGTGCGAGCATGCCACCAAGTGCTGCTTTGATTTCATCCACTGCCTCATAGATGATGTTGTAGTAACGCACATCTACGCCTGAGCTCTCGATCAACTTACGGGCGCCAGCATCTGCACGCACATTGAAGCCAATCAATACCGCTTTGGATGCCAAGCTTAAGTTCACATCCGACTCACTTACCGCACCGACGCCGGTATGAATAATGTTTACTTTTACTTCATCTGTAGAGAGTTTTTGTAATGAAGTTGCTAGTGCTTCGTAAGAACCCTGAACATCTGACTTAATAATCAATGCCAATGTTTGTACTTCACCTTCGCCCATATTTTCAAAAATATTTTCAAGGTTAGCTGCTTGTTTTCTTGCTAACTTAACATCACGGAATTTACCTTGACGGAACAAGGCGATTTCACGTGCCTTACGCTCATCATTCAAGACAATCACTTCTTCACCTGAATTAGGAACATCTGACAAACCTAAAATCTCAACCGGGATAGATGGACCCGCTTCTTTAATATCATTACCTGCTTCATCCAACATCGCACGAACACGACCAAATGAGCTGCCCGCAAGCAACATGTCTCCGCGCTTTAATGTACCTGATTGCACCAAGATGGTTGATACTGGGCCACGACCTTTGTCCAAACGGCCTTCAATCACTAAGCCTTTGGCTGGTGTATTCTTAGACGCTCTCAGCTCAAGAACTTCAGCTTGCAACAATACCGCTTCTAAAAGTTGATCAATGCCTTTACCTGTTTTCGCAGAAACTTCTACGAAAATGGTATCGCCACCCCAATCCTCTGGGACAACCTCCTCAGCCACAAGCTCTTGTTTAACGCGCTCAGAGTTCGCCTCTGGCTTATCAATCTTATTCACAGCAACCACTAAAGGAACGCCCGCCGCTTTTGCATGGTGGACCGCTTCAATGGTTTGTGGCATAACACCGTCATCTGCAGCAACCACCAAAATCACGATATCCGTTGCTTTAGCACCACGTGCGCGCATTGCAGTAAACGCTTCATGGCCTGGGGTATCTAGGAAGGTGACCATGCCACGATCTGTTTCTACGTGATAGGCGCCAATATGTTGTGTAATCCCACCAGCCTCGCCTGAAGCCACACGGCTACGACGAATGTAATCGAGTAATGATGTTTTACCATGGTCAACGTGACCCATCACCGTGACCACTGGCGGACGTGATTCCAAGATAGCCTCAGCATGCTCCGTATCATCCAAGAAAGTTTCTGGATCGTTTGCAGCTGCAGCCTTTGCAACGTGTCCCATTTCCTCAACGATAATAATTGCTGTTTCTTGGTCGAGAACTTGGTTAATTGTTACCATCATGCCCATTTTCATGAGTGCTTTAATCACTTCACCCGCTTTAACCGCCATTTTGTGCGCCAAATCAGCAACACTGATTGTTTCTGGCACTAAAACTTCATGAATGACTGGTTCAGTTGGCGCATTAAATGCATGCTCTGAGTCATCATCTTTATGAGATTTTGACTTGTTTTTTTGACCACGCCAGCCTTGGTTCATGCCAGTGTCGCCCCGGGTTTTAATGCCGCGTTTTTTATTTTCCGCGTCAGCCCACTCTTTGTTTTTAGTACCCTTTTTAGCTGTCTTATCTTCAGTCTTCGCGCCTTCTTTAGGCGCGGGTTTGTGCAAGGTGCCTTCTGACAGTTTTGCAGCTGCTGCGGCAGCATCAACTACTTTTTTAGCCTCCTCATCGAGACGCTTTTGTGTTATCTCCTGCTTTTTACGTAAATCATCCATTTGCATAGACATTAAAGTTGCATGGCGCTTTGCTTCGTTAGCACGTTGTGCAATTTGCTCTGCTGAAAGTAAGCTTGGTTTGACTGATTTAGTTGGCTGAGCAACTTCCTCAGCAATCACAAGCACTTCTTCGATAATTTCAGGCGCTACAATTAACTCAACTTCGGCAACCAAAGGTATATCTGCAATAACCACCGTCTCTGCAACCCCCGCTAACTCTTCAACCAACTCAACAGGTGGCAATTCTTGCACCACCGCAGATTCATCGCTACGCACCAACACGCGCTTTTTACGTACCTCAACTTGAATCGTTCTTGCCTTGCCAGAACTATCTGTTTTTTTAATTTCAGTATTTTGTTTACGTGTTAACGTAATTTTATTTTTAGGAGCCTCTACGCCATGCTCTTTACGCAGGTAATCTAACAACAAGTTTTTATCTTGTTCAGATAGCTGGTCACTTGATGCAACTTTGCTGACGCCAGCACTTTTCAACTGCTCAAGCAGTAGCTCGGCTGGCAAGCCTAACTCACTCGCAAATTGTAATACGCTTGTCTGTCCCATCTGTTACTCCAGTCTATTCTTTACGCAACCACTAAAAATACTCATTATACGGCGATAGTTTTATACAAATTTTAATTTGATTCTTTTTAAAATCTGCTTATGCAAACCAAGGCGCGCGCGCTGTCATAATCAATGTTTTTGCACGTTCAGCATCCATGTTTGTTAAGTCAACGAGATCATCAACCGCAAGGTCAGCCAAGTCATCCATGGTAGAAACACCTTTCGATGCTAACAAATTGGCTGTTTCTTCGTCCATACCATCCATGCCTAACAAGTCAGCTGATGCTGCTTCTGTTTTCTCTTCTTTAACAATTGCATCTTTAAGTAATGCAGCTCTAGCGCGCTTTCGTAGCTCATTAATCGTGTCTTCATCAAATGCTTCAATATCTGACATTTCAGCCATCGGTACATAAGCGATTTCTTCTAAAGAACCGAAACCTTCTTGAACCAAGATATCCGCAACTTCTTCATCCACATCCAATTTCTCGATAAATAATTGACGTGTTTTTGTATATTCTTCTTCGTTCTTTTTAGCAGCTTCATCAACAGTTAGGATATTTAACGTCCATCCAGTTAACTCTGAGGCTAGTCGAACGTTTTGACCCATGCGTCCAATTGCTTGTGCTAATTGCTCTTCATCCACTACCACATCCATGCTGTGTGCATCTTCATCGACAACAATACTCGAAACTTCTGCTGGTGCCATTGCGTTAATCACAAATTGCGCTGGTTCCATAGACCACAGCACGATATCTACACGCTCACCGGCAAGCTCGCCAGTGACCGCTTGAACGCGCGAACCGCGCATACCAACACATGTACCAACTGGATCCAATCGCTGATCATTAGCTTTAACGGCAATTTTTGAACGAAGTCCTGGATCACGCGCTGCCGCTCTAATTTCCAGTAAACCGTCTTCAATCTCGGGCACTTCAAGCTCAAACAAGCAAATAATAAATTCAGGCGCAATGCGCGAGAGAATAAGTTGAGGACCACGTCCAGTGCGTTCCACTCTGAGCAGATACGCACGTACGCGATCACCAACACGTAAGTTCTCTTTTGGAATCATTTGATCGCGTGGCAATAAGGATTCAATACGACCCACTTCAATGATCGCATTTCCCTTTTCCATCCGCTTGATCACGCCTGTGACTAAGAACTCTTTACGGGCTAAGAAATCATCTAGGATTTGCTCGCGCTCTGCTTCGCGGACTTTTTGTAAAATCACTTGCTTAGCAGCTTGCGCGCCAATACGGCCGAACTCAACTGACTCTAAAGGGTCTTCAAATGTATTGGCTTCTGAAATCTCTTTACCTTCAGCGCGTTCATCATCTGCGTACATTTGTGCGCCTGAATTATCTAGCGCTTCATCATCAGTCAGCAAAGTCCAACGCCTAAACGAATCATATTCGCCTGTTTCACGGTCGATCTGAACGCGTACATCCGCGTCATCAGAAAAACGCTTTTTGGTTGCAGATGCTAACGCGTATTCAAGAGCGCTAAATACCACTTCTTTATCAACGTTTTTCTCGTGTGCAAGTGCATCTACTAGTAATAAAATTTCGCGACTCATCTTAATCTCCGCTTAAAAATTCGGTCAAACGACAACAAATAAACTATTTAAATTCTGGTGCCAAACGTGCTTTATCAATGTTAGTGAGCGCAATTTTGAAAATCACCCCTTCAACATCAATTAACAAATCCCCATCATCAACACCTTTGAGTGTGCCTAAAAAATTCTTTCTACCTTCAATCGGCATTCTTACTTTTACATTTGCGCGCGAATCAGCAAACTTTATAAAGTCTGCGTCCCTTTTAAGTGCGCGATCTAAACCAGGTGATGAGACCTCTAACCGGTCGTAATCAATATCATTTTCAACAGCTAAGACATTACCTAATTGGTTACTAACTAACACGCAATCATCGATGGTGATGCCTTCTGGCTTATCGATAAACAGACGCAGCAGTTTCCCGCGGTTGGACACTTCCAAATCCACGAGTTCATAATCAAGCTGCGATACTATTTTCTCAATTAAACCGTATAAATCTGCCAATTAATATCTATCCTGTTTTAAACAAGCACTGTCTATCAGAAACAAAAAATGGGCTTAACGCCCATTTTCTTATTATATCAACCATTTAACGCAATGGCATGCGTTTGTTACAAACAAAAAAGCCCACGATTGTGGGCTTTTAAGTAGCGCTGTTATGAACATAACAACACTTCGAATAAAGAGTCTGGCGGTGACCTACTTTCGCATGCACGAAGCATACTATCATTGGCGCAGAATCGTTTCACGGCCCTGTTCGAGATGGGAAGGGGTGGTTCCAATTCGCTATGGCCGCCAGACATAACCAAGATTGTCTGACTGCGCAGA
>CAMCTR010000030.1 GCA_945878605.1 Candidatus Methylopumilus universalis
CAACACAGCCGACATCAGCGCAACCCTGATTAAAAATCCGCTGCCAGATGCTTACTTTGTATCGCCTAAAGACATTAAACCTAAGAATGTGGAACGCCTTCAACAAGAGATGCAACAATGGGATGGCATCGAGCTTGCACAATTGGATGCTAAATGGATTAAGCGTTTAGACACCGTCCTCAAGTTGGGGCAAAAAGCCATTTTTGTATTGGTGACACTCCTTGGATTTGCCTTAGTTGCGATTATTGGCAACACCATCCGCTTGCAAATGATGACGCAACTTGATGAAATTGAAGTCAGCAAACTCATCGGTGCAACCAATCAGTTTATTCGTCGCCCATTCTTATATGCAGGTACTTTGTATGGGCTGGGCGGCGGGTTGGCGGCTTGGCTAATCGTGCTAGGCGTGGTGGCATTTTTCAACACGTCAGTAACCGAAATCGCTGACTCATATGCTAGTCATTTTAGACTCAGCATGCCAAATGTAACGATTACCTTAGTGATGTTATTGAGTGCGGTTGGTTTAGGGTGGCTGGGTTCATTTGTCGCCGTTACCCGCTCATTAGCTAGGATTGAAAAACTATAATTCAATCAATACTCAATTTAACAGTATAGTCATTAAACAAAGCAATCCATGAAACTGCCTTGGCCGACACGCGCACCAAAAATTGCCGAGCTTAACCTCAACCAAAATTCGGCAGTGCAAGCTTTTTACTTGCCCCCGATAGGCGATGCGCATCTCAATATTAGGATTAGTCGAAATACCAGCTTTGGGATTTTGATTTCAATCATTATCCATGCGCTCATCCTTTTTTTTGTGTTACCACAACTTATCAAACCCAATAGCGTTTTCCCACCGCCTAAAGCACTCAACATCACACTAAATAAGTCTCAGCCTCAAAAATTGGCGGCGCCTGAACCGGCAAAACCCGAACAGCCTAAACCAGAGAGCAAGCCTAAAAAAAACGTTAAAAAAGAAGCGCCAATACCGCCCGTGATAGCGACACAGAAACCGCAAAGCAACAATCAGTTTCAGGTGCCGATTAAACAACCAGAGACCTCAAAATCAACGCCAACAGATCAACCAACTGACATGATGGCGTTGGTGAATGCGAACCGTCAGCGCAGACAAGCAGAGGAACAAGCCGCAACGGCCAAAGAGCGGGGCACGCCAAATGAAGACCAACGGGATGCGGTAATTAAGCGCAATTTAGCGCAAGACGGTACCAATGGGATTTTTCAGATCAGAGAAGTTGGGTTACATACTGCGCAATTTAGCTTCAAAGGCTGGAAGAATAATTACAACAATGCACGACTAGAAATATTTGATGTACAGGCTAGGCCACACGAATCAATTGAGCTAGCCATCGTCAGGCGAATGATATTAATTATCCGTAAGGATTATAGTGGTGACTTTGAGTGGGAATCACAGCGACAAGGTCGCACTATTACCAAATCTGCCAGAATAGAAGACTCGGCAGAGTTAGAGCAATTCTTAATGCGCGAGATGTTCTCTAATCATGGATTCAGATGATAAAAAGACATAAATTCCAGCGCCATGAGCCTTTTTATCTAAAATAGGAACTAATCTGGAAAATGTTGACTAATTTAGGTAGTCCTCGAACTTTCCAAAAGAGAATTATTTGAATAAGGGAACACTCAATGACAGTCGCACTTGATCATATCCACCATATTGCGGTTCAGGTAAAAGATCTAGAGGAATCTATACTATGGTATACAAAAAACTTTGCCTGTCAGATAGCCTTCCAAGACAACAGCTGGGCGTTGCTGAAATTTGATAATCTATCGCTTGCATTGGTGCATCCCGACCAGCATCCGCCTCACTTTGCTATAACCCGGCAAGACATCACACTTTATGGAACTCCAGTGCCTCACCGTGATGGAACAAGCTCTGTGTATATTGAAGACCCCAGTGGAAACAACATTGAAATGCTGAAGCTCGCAGAAGAGTAATCTAACGGACAAGAGTCAGCTAGCTAAGCTTGAGGAAAAAACTATGATGAAAAAGGTGATATTCATTCTTTTATGTGGCGCGTTGCTTGGATGTCAAACAAACTCTAGCACGGCTAATCAAACTTTTAGCTTGGGCAAAAATCCAACATTGCCACCGCCAAGCTTAACGCTGATTCCGACCATCAATATAGCGAAGGCAACTAAATGGCCTGAAGACGTGATGCCTCACGTCAACGAAAATTTTTTAATTAATGTTTATTCAAAAGAACTCGTTCATCCCCGATGGTTATATGTATTACCCAATGGCGATGTATTAGTGGCGCAAAGCAATAAACAGTCCTCTAAAAATAAAAAAGGATTTAAGGAGATCGTCGCTCAACACTTTATGAAGCGAGCAGGAGCCGGTAATGAGAGCCCAGATAAAATTACCTTGCTGCGAGATAGCAATAACGACGGATTTGCTGAAACGGCAATAGATTTCATTAAAGATCTGCACTCCCCTTTTGGTATGGCATTAATTGGTAATCACTTATACGTTGCTAACACTAATGCGATTGTGCGATTTCATTACGAACTAGGCGATACAAAGGTTGACACTAAAAAATATCCCCCTGAAAAAATCATTGATTTACCTGAGGGCAATATTAATCATCATTGGACTAAAAATATTATCGCCTCTGACGATGGATTAAAGCTTTATGTCACCGTCGGTTCAAATAGTAATATTGGGGAAAATGGATTAGATCAAGAGATCGATAGGGCAGCTATTTGGGAGATTGATCTTAATACTAGGACGAAAAGAGTTTATGCATCTGGCTTGAGAAACCCAAACGGTCTAGCATTTCAAGCGAATACCCATACGCTCTGGACAGTGGTGAATGAACGTGACGAGTTAGGTGATAATTTAGTACCCGATTACTTGACCTCTGTGCATGACGGTGATTTTTTTGGCTGGCCTTATGTCTATTTTGGCAATCATCAAGATCCAAGGGTTAAGGAAGCAATGCCCAAAAACTTAAATCCACGCTCACCTGATTATGCCCTTGGTGCTCATGTTGCAGCATTAGGATTAGCTTTTACTTCAACTTCGGCTTCAAAGTTTACAAGACCCTATAACGATGGTGCATTCATTAGCGAACACGGTTCATGGAACAGAAGGCCAAGAAGCGGATATAAAGTCATCTTTGTTCCATTTAGAAATAACGAGCCGCAGGAGATGCCTATTGATGTGGTGACAGATTTTGTGGTCAATGATGAGGCCTATGGAAGACCTGTGGGATTAGCGATTGACAGTCATGGAAGTCTATTAATTGCTGATGACGTAGGTAATCGCGTATGGAGAGTCAAAAATAAAAATGTTCGTTAATATCAACACGCACTTCATTTACTGATGCTTGATGAAGCAAGAAGACGTTTGGCTAATGCAATCCTCAATCATTTAAAAAAGAATCATCAAAAACTGTATGTTTAAAAAGTTCGAACAACTTACTCAGCCATTTTCAGATGCCATAGATGCAATACCGCATCATCATTTTTGGAAATTTGCATGGGGATGCACTAAAGGGTTTCGTCCTTACTTAGCTGGTATGACCATATTCACTGCGTTCATTGCTGCTTTTGAAGCGCTGTTATTTGCAATGATGGGGAAGGTCGTCGATTGGCTTAGTGATATTCCTCCGACTGAAATCTGGTCTCGCGAAGGTGAACATTTAATTTGGTTATCACTAGGGCTCATGCTTAGTTGTGTATTGGTAGCTTTGCAATCGCTGTTTAAACATCAGACACTTGCAGGTAATTTTCCTATGCGGCTGCGCTGGAATTTTCATCGGCTGATGCTCAATCAAAGCATGAGCTTTTATCAAGATGAGTTTGCTGGCCGTGTTGCAGCGAAGGTCATGCAAACTGCACTGGCTGTTCGTGATCTATGGTTTATTGCTGGCGATATTATGGTGTACGTGATTGTATATTTTGGCAGCATGGTCGCGATTGTTGGTTTTTTTAATCCCTACATCATGGTTCCTTTCTTGGTATGGTTGCTGAGCTATATCATCTCTCTGAGTTATTTTGTACCACGTTTAAGTAAGCTATCTAAAAACCAAGCAGATGCCAGGAGTTTGATGACAGGCCGTATTACAGATGCCTATACCAATATTAGTACGGTGAAGTTATTTTCACACGCTGGGCGGGAGGCCACATATGCGCGTTCTGCGATGCATGAATTTTTAGGAACTGTTCACGGCCAAATGCGTTTGGTCAGTCAGGTGGAAATTGTTAATCATGTTTTAAACATGCTGTTGATTATTGCGACTGGAATGATGGCCTTATGGATGTGGAGTCATCAAACGCTTAGTGTGGGCGGTTTAGCGGCAGCTATCGCCATGGCTTTACGATTAAACGGCATATCGCATTGGGTCATGTGGGAGATGACCTCGCTTTATGAGCAAGTTGGCACGGTTCAAGATGGCATCAATACGCTAACGACGCAGAACCAAATTATTGATAAACCCGATGCAAAACCACTCAACGTAAAAAGAGGTGAAGTGAAGTTTGACAATGTGGATTTTGGCTATAACCAATTGCAACATGCAACTAGCAAAGCTATTTTATTAAAGGGGATGAATTTAAACATTAAGCCAGGCGAAAAAGTTGGATTGGTGGGACGTTCAGGTGCGGGCAAGTCGACAATTGTTAATTTGCTTTTACGCTTTTATGAAGTTGAAAAAGGTGGAATTCTAATCGACCAGCAAAATATCAATGACATCACACAAAATTCCTTGCGTGAACAGATTGGCATGGTGACCCAGGATACTTCCTTGTTGCACCGAAGTGTGCGAGATAACATTTTATATGGCCGACCAAATGCTTCAGAGGACGAAATGATTGCTGCGGCAAAAGGTGCCGAGGCGCACGATTTCATTATGGGATTAACTGATTCCAAGGGCAGAACAGCCTACGACGCCCATGTTGGTGAGCGAGGGGTGAAACTTTCCGGCGGTCAACGTCAGCGCATTGCTATTGCCCGCGTGATGTTGAAGGATGCACCCATTCTATTACTAGACGAGGCGACAAGCGCACTCGACTCTGAAGTGGAAAGCGTTATTCAGGCAAGCTTGTATCAGTTGATGAAAGGTAAAACAGTCATTGCAATCGCACATCGACTATCTACTATTGCTGCCATGGACAGATTAGTTGTGTTAGATAAAGGTAACATTATCCAAGAAGGTTGCCACAATGATTTGCTTGAAGCGGGCGGTTTGTATGCAAATCTATGGAGCCATCAAGATGCTAATTTTATTGGGGAGATTTAGTCTCTGGTTTGGGGCCCCAACAAAAAACATTTAAAATCTCAACTCTTTTCAAGTAAATAGTAAAACTATTGTTGATTAAAATAAAAAAGAAAAAAGGACTGAGTCCGGTGCAATACCGAAGTCAATCCCTTATGGCGACCTAACTAATTTGTCCATCTTTAATGGGTAAGTTAACTAAGCGCCTTTCTAACTATTATTTCTAATACTTATTACTTAGGCATCACAACAGTATCAATAACATGAATTACACCGTTATCCGCAACAATGTCAGTTTTAATTACGCTAGCGTTATTAACCTTAACTGATGTGTTTGGCTCTTTATATGCTTTTTTATTAACGCTGACTGAAACATTAAGATCAGAGCCTTGGACTGTTTTTACTTTACTTGATGCGTTTTTTAAAATATCAGCAGCCATTACTTTGCCAGACACAACATGATAAGTGAGCACGGCTTGAAGTTTGGCTTTGTCTTTTAATAGCGCATCTAGATCAGCTTTAGGGATCTTTGCAAACGCTTCGTCAGTTGGAGCA
Source organism: Candidatus Methylopumilus universalis (assembly GCA_945878605.1). Taxonomy (GTDB): domain Bacteria; phylum Pseudomonadota; class Gammaproteobacteria; order Burkholderiales; family Methylophilaceae; genus Methylopumilus_A; species Methylopumilus_A universalis_B. The sequence continues at coordinate 5,814 of CAMCTR010000030.1, forward strand.
AACACTGTGAATGGGCCTGGTCCCTTAAGCGTATTCACTAAATCAGCCGCAGTAAGCGCTGTTGCAAGCGTTTTGAAACTGCCTGCCTCAACTGCTGTGTCAACAATGTCTTTTGCATTAGCAGTGGTCATTGCGCATGTTAAAGCTAGTACTGTAAAAAGTTTTTTCATTTTTAATTCCTTTAAAAATTGAGTTAAATGATTGGCGCGCTGGTTAATATTTAAAGCACACAATAGACTCAAAAAGTATCGTAAAGTTCTATTACTTAATGCTTATCACCAAATGTGAACCGATTCTTGGGGGGTAGGTCCTATTTAAGTAAAAAAATTGAATGTTTTGATGGCTAACTCAAATCGAGAGAGTCATGCCTGAGAGGCTTGAAGATGATAAAAATACGCAACTATTAAGTACTACACTAGAATTAAAATATGTCTAAATACTCCTAATGGTATTAAGGAATTTTGTATATAGTTTAGATATCGCAAAAACTTAAACGCAATAAGTGCTAAAAAGTTTGAATAGGCTTAGTGATAAAAAAACGGGTTCACAACAACCGGTGAAGGAAAGCCCCAAGCTGTTATGTAAATAAAACTTTTTTTACTATAAAGATTTTTCATAAGATTACATATGATTAGTGCTCGCTCACAAATTAAGATCGGACAGCCCGTATCAAAAGTATACGATTTTGTTGTTACTGATTTTTTTAAAAACTACCCGCGCTGGTCACCAGAGGTTGTTGAACTAGAAGCCATAGGGGCAAAAAAAATTGCTTTGGGTTCGCGTGGCCGTCAGATAAGAGTTGATCAAGGTCGAAGGAGCGAAACTCGCTTTCAAGTGACGGAATTAGTTGATATGAAGCGCGCGGTTTTTGATGGTGATCTGCAGGCAAAGTTTGCAATTCGTTATAATTTTGAATCAATAGGCGATCAGGAATGTTTACTAATTTTTGAGTTTGAACTCAAAAAACTTGATTTTTTTATGATGCCTTTTCAGAAACTGATTCAGTTAGCCATCCAAGACGGGGCCGAAAGAACAATTAGAAATATCAAGAGACTTATTGAATTTGATTCTAAATAATGGAGAAATAACGTGGATTTTATTGTTGAAAAAGACGATGGGCCAATCCCATATGTGCTGTCACAAATACTCGATGCAAGTATTACGGGCATAACATTATCGGATCCAGACCTGCCTGATAACCCGATCATTTATGCAAATGCCGCGTTTGAGTTACTGACAGGGTACCCACGTGAAAAAGTGATTGGTTTTAATTGTAGATTTTTACACAAAAAAGACCGAGATCAGCCTGGCTTAGAAGCCATAAGACTTGCAATTGTTCAAAGAAAATCTGCAACTGTCATGCTAAGAAACTATAAGCTTGATGGGACACTGTTTCATAATCGCTTCACTATAAAACCTATTTTTGATAAAAATAATAACGTTGTTTATTTTTTAGGTATTCAACATGATGTCAGTGAACATTATGTTCCGCCTGTTGCAGTCACTGACTAGGAATGAAATGGTGATGCTTTACTTAATGTTTTCAATTACTCAAAGGTTTTGCTAGTGGCACATACTTTATTTATAACAGGAGCCAACCGAGGTTTGGGTTTGGAATTTGTAAGGCAATATGCCATTGATGGCTGGCAAGTAATCGCAAGTTGCAGAGATCCTGTTGAAGCTAAAGCCTTGCAATCCCTTAAAACAAATTACGCTAATATTTCTATCATAAAATTAGATGTCGCTAATTTTGATGAGATTCATCAGGTTGCAGAGTCTCTCAAGAATGTCACGATCGATCTGCTCATTAATAATGCAGGTATCTATCTTGACCGAGCAACTGATCGAATTAATGTCGATGATTGGGTACAAACTTTTAAAGTAAATAGTATTGCGCCAGTCATATTATTGAATGCATTTAAAAATCATCTGGCCAATAGTGAGCTCAAAAAGGCTGTCACTTTGAGTAGTAAGATGGGTAGCATTGATGACAATACAAAGGGTGGAAGTTACCTTTATCGCAGTAGCAAAACCGCTGTAAATATGGCAATTAAAACGGCAAGTATTGATTTCAAGCCTCTTGGAATTAGCCTTGCGACTTTACATCCTGGTTGGGTGCAAACGGATATGGGCGGACCGGATGGTTTAATTGACATACCAACGAGTGTTAATGGTTTAAGACTTGTGATTAACAATTTATCGCTCGCCAACACTGGCCAATTTATTGACTATGAAGGCAAATTAATTCCTTGGTAAAATCACTTGCAACTTCATTGGCATACGAACTTAAGTAATCCTAACATTTCCAACCATCATATTTTTTGACAGCCTGACAAGTCCACCTGAGTGAATTTCATGATAACAACCCTGCCCTTATTTCCGCTTAAACTCGTTCTTTTCCCTGGCGGCGTTCTACCCTTAAGTATTTTTGAAAAGCGCTATGTCGATATGGTCAGAAATTGCCTCAGGAATAATAGTGACTTTGTGATCGTTGCCGATTTGACTGACTTTTCAGGATTAAATCATGGCAGTCACCCGTCATTGCCATTTGCCGAAGTTGGTGTGATGGTTGAAATTACCGACACAAATGTTACGCAACCTGGTTTGTTTGATCTTCGATGTTTAGCAACACAAAAAATCATGGTGCAATCTGCTAGCCAACAAGAGGATGGCTTGTGGTTAGGCCAAGTTATATTATTACCATCTGAGCCAGATATTCCATTACCTAACAATATCGTTGCGCCAAAAGCCTATTTCGAACAGCTCACTAACTCTCTGGACGAAGAAGCACATATTAAGGAATCGTCGCCATTTCAAATGCCCTATCAGTTAGATAGTGGCACTTGGTTAGCAAATCGCTGGAGTGAAATACTATCAATCCCTTTAGATGAAAAACAAAGCCTACTCGTGCTGGACAATCCGTTAACTAGGCTCACATTGATTAATGAAATGCTCACCCAAAGCAATGCCGATGATCATAGCTTTAACTAGAACATTGAATTGAGAGAGGTGGCGTTGACTGCCTTACCGAATAGACCCCAGACTAATCAATAAAGTTTTTTTAAAGAACCAGCAAGTGATGAGACGAGGTTAAATCGCACAGGCTATTCATTAATATTTTTAATCGGTTGAGTAAGGCTTAAAGATTTTTAAGTGATTTAGCACTCACTTAACCGCTGGTCTTATGGATGAAAAGCCGCCATCAATTGACCAAACTTGACCTGTTACTCTTTGCGCTTTTTCGGACAGTAGCCACGTCATTAAGTCAGCGACATCTTCGGTATTTCCAATTCCCTTGATGGGATACTGTTTCGCAGCTATTTCTCTCATGAGGTCACTACTTAAAATAGTTGCTGATGCGGGCGTATCTAAAAGTCCCGGAGAAACAACATTAATCCGAATATTTGAGGCGGCGTAGGTTGCAGCAGCACTTCTGACAAGCGCTTCGAGTCCTCCTTTTGCAGCTGATACTGCCTCGTGATTTTGAATCCCTATGCTAGCAGCGGCAGATGACACAAATACGGCTGCGCCATGATTTGAGGATTTTTTTAAGTGCTCCACAAAACATGATAGTGTGAAGAATGCACTAAAAAGGTTTGTTGAAATGCAATCTAAGAAATCTAATTCGGATGTTCTGTGAAGTGAACCAAGCCTAATGTTGCCAACACAATGCGCTAAACTATCAAGCACCATGTTTTGTTTTTCAATTTCATTAAATACGTGCTTAGCCCCCAGAGTGGTTGAACAGTCTGCAATAATTTGAGTGTGCTGATCCCCGTAAATCTCTGCAAGTTTTTTTGGGTTTCTGCTCACTAAAACCAGCTGATAATTATCAATGGTTAACTTTTTAACCAGGGCTTGCGCTAAACCGCCTGTTGCTCCAGTAATCAATACTATTTTTTGCATATAAATTTCCCAACACTAAGTAAACTAATAGATTGCCAATAGGTAGGCTTTTTTTACGGCTAAAAGTTCTTGGAGCCACTCATTTACTTTAGTAAAACTATCGGCGATTCAAGATACTTTGCTTTTTCGTAGGAATCACTAGTTTCAACATAGGTAGAAAAATTATTAGCTTGCGCTGCAAGAGTGAGTGCAAGGGAAAATGCAATGATTAAGCCTATGAGGTTCGTTTTTGAAAAACATAGGATTACTTCAGCATATTTTTGAAGATTTTATTGAGATTAATGGGGCATCAGAGGGCTAAAATAGAGGCTTCTGATGCCCTTCTAGCAAAAAACTTTAGTTAAATTTTACCACGCCATTCATCACCGCAGAATGACCTGGGAAGCTGCAGAAAAACGCGAAGGCGTCTTTGTTATTAAGCTTATCCGTTTTGAATTTGATAGTTGCTGATTCACCACCGCCCAAAACATTGGTGTACGCTATCACTCGAGCATCATTCTCTTTTACAAAGTTTTTGCTTAAACCAGCGGCATTTCCATCAGTCAATACTGCCTGCATATCTGCCTTCTTACTAATGACAAGATTATGACCCATCGCTGCTTTAGGCATATTGCCAGCATTTTTGAGGGTTAGGTTCACTTCCTTACATGTTTTATTGATGTTAATTTCTTTTGTTGAGTAAGCCATGCTTGCTGTTGCTTCAACTGAAATATCACATTCACCAGCAAAAGCTGCTGATGAAGCCAAACCAAACACTACTGCAGTACCAAGTATTTTCTTAAACATAATTTAACCTTAGAAGAATGAAAGGGGGTAATAAATAAGTTACTAACATAAGAAAACCTATTTTATATTTAGTTGCATAAAAATCAACCGAATAGTTTACAAAAAATATAATTTATAATGCTTGTGCCCCGCCCCTGCTAGAAAATTATGCTGCTTGACCCCTCATTAATCAAAAAAACCATAATTATTTAAGGGTTGTAATGACTCTATATTTGGGAGTAATGTTACAAGGCTGTATAAAATGTGTTAAAAATTTGTAACTACGATAAGGTAATTCTTTAAGGAGATTTAAATGATGAATGATCTAAAAAAATCGAACAGAAATATTTGGTTGGGAGTTGCCGCACTATTAGGCTTTTCCTCAACTGCAATGGCAGCATCGGGCAACTTGGAATCAAGCGACTTCGTTGGTATTTCGTTTTGGTTAATTTCAATGGCATTAATTGCCGCAACCGTTTTCTTCTTTTTGGAGCGTGATCGCGTTGCAGGAAAATGGAAAACATCATTAACCGTTTCTGGCTTAGTGACATTAGTAGCAGCAGTTCACTACTTCTACATGCGTGATGTTTGGGTGGCAACAGGCTCAACACCTACAGTTTATCGTTACATTGATTGGCTAATTACAGTTCCACTATTAATGATTGAGTTCTACCTAGTCTTGTCAGCAATCACTAAGGTTCCTGGTGGCGTTTTTTGGCGTCTCATGATCGGTACTTTGGTCATGCTAGTTGGCGGATATGTAGGCGAAGCAGGTTACGTTGCAGTAATGCCAGCATTCATTGTTGGTATGCTAGGTTGGGCTTATATTCTTTACGAAGTATTTGCTGGTGAAGCAAGCAAAATCAACGCAAATCAAGCACCTGCAAGCGTTCAGTCAGCATTTAAAACCATGCGTTTAATTGTCACATTTGGTTGGGCAATTTATCCACTTGGTTACTACTTTGGCTACCTCACAGGTCAAGATCCAGCTAGTAGCATGAAGTCGCTTAATATTGTTTATAACTTAGCTGACGTTCTAAACAAAATTGCTTTCGGTGTGATCATCTGGTCTGTTGCAGTTGCTGAAAGTGAAAAGAAGTAATTAGTGTTAATTAAACATTAACCATGCGGCCACATCTCTATTAAATATAGAAGTTTTTTTAGAGATGTGCCCGTATTCATTGAGGTTAAGAAATGTCAGCTCAAGCATTAGTTAGTTTACCAAATGAGTTTTTAGCGACAGAATTATCGCTTGATGAGCTATTGAACCAACTTGATGACTTTGTTATCAAATATCTCTCTACAGCATCAGAGGGAATACCAAACACAATCAATGCTGCTGAATGCGCAGCCAAGTACCATTTAGCAACACCGGGTCACAAAGTAAGAGCTAGACTCTGTCTCGCTGCCTGCCTTGAATTAAATATTAAATACAATGACATGCTGATTATTTCAGCGGTCTCAGAATTGCTTCATAACGCCTCTCTTATTCATGACGATATTCAGGACATGGATGAAATGCGCCGCGGCGAAGAAACCGTATGGAAAAGATTCGGATACAACGTTGCTATTTGTGCTGGCGATTTGCTGCTATCCTCCGCTTATGGGTTGTTAGCAGGGATTAGCGAGCCTAAATTATTACCCAAGTTAATTACGCTCATCTCCAATCGAACCTCATCGGTCATTAAAGGTCAGTGTGACGATATTGAGTACAAAAACAAACCCATTAACTCAATTGAAAACTACAAAAACATAGCCAAAGCCAAATCTGGCGCCTTACTAGGCCTCCCAATTGAGCTTGCATTAACGCTAGCAGGCCAAAACGAATATTTACACTTATCACAAAAAGCAACAGGAGCTTTTGCAGTGGGTTATCAAGTAGTGGATGACTTAAACGATGTTGCCAAAGATGCCCCTCAAAACGGGCGCTCAAAATCATTAAATATAGTCTTTGTATTAGCCGACATGCACTCAATCAATCCAATTGCAGATGCTACTCACCTTGCAGAACAATCTTTGTCCGAAGCAGTCAAATTAGCTGAACAACTTCCCCACTCTTTGGGGATATTGCTAATCTCACTGGCACAACAGCTTCAAGGACAAATAAAACATGACATTGCATGTTAAACAAGCCATCGTTATTGGCTCTGGTTTCGGAGGGATAGCAGCAGCATTAAGAATCAGAGCAAAAGGTTACGCAGTAAAATTGCTTGATAGAAGTCCCATGCTGGGAGGCAGGGCGCAGGTATTTACCAGAAATGGATTCAAGCATGACGCAGGGCCAACTGTCATTACCGCCCCATTCTTACTTGAGGAACTGTTTACGCTTTTCCAAGAAAAGCTTGCAGATCACATTAAGCTCGTTCCGTTAACCCCTTGGTATCGGTTTTATTATTCTGATAAAACGACCTTTGATTATGGTGGCTCGCTGGAGGAAACTCTAGCAGAAATAGAAAAAATTGAGCCCAAAGACAAAGCTGGCTATTTAAAACTTCTCAGCCACTCGCAAAAAATTTTCGATATTGCTTTTACGCAGCTCTCTGCCACGCCTTTTCATCGATTTTTTTTAATGGTGTCCTTAATTCCAAAACTGATTTTATTGAGAAGTTATGAAACCGTCTGGGGGACTGTATCAAGGCACCTTGTGAATCCAAAATTACGTCAAGCTTTCTCAATTCAACCTTTATTAGTGGGTGGCAACCCCTTCTCTACGACCAGCATTTATGGCTTGATACATTACCTCGAGCGTGCTTTTGGTGTGTTCTTCGCAATGGGGGGAACAGGGGCAATTGTTAACGCACTAAAGAAGCTGATGGAAAGGCACCAAATTGAGATTTGTCTGAACACGACTGTGAAAAATATCGTGATTGAAGATGGCAAAGCAACTGGGATCATTTTAGAGGACGGGACTAAAATTAACGCAGACATTGTTGTTTCAAATGCAGATGCTGCATACCTCTATCAAAACATGATTGATGCTAATAAAGTCGCCATATCATCGAAACTAAAAATAAAAACAGCGCATTACTCCATGGGCTTGTTTGTGATTTATTTTGGAACCACCAAGCAATATCCGGAAGTGGTCCACCATACAATCTGGTTAGGTAAAACTTACAAAGAACTACTTTCAAATATTTTCGATAAAAAAATATTATCGGAGGACTTCTCGCTGTATATCCATCGACCAACAGCGACCGACGAGAGTTTTGCCCCAGCGGGGTGTGATAGCTTTTATGTGCTGTGCCCTGTCCCTAATTTAAAAGGGAGTATTGATTGGGACGTCGAGGGAGAGGC
>CAMCTR010000031.1 GCA_945878605.1 Candidatus Methylopumilus universalis
AGTTCAGTAGCTGATGCAGTTTCAAAATTAGGTGAAAATGGCGAAAAACGGATTTTTTGGCTGATGTTGCCAAGCGGTGAGCCAACCGAAATTCAAATTCAAAATCTTGCTGAGATACTTGCTAAAGGCGATATCATCATTGATGGTGGTAACTCAAATTACAAAGATAGCCAGCGCCGTGGCGCTTGGCTTGCAGAACGCGGCATCGGCTTTATGGATGCTGGTACATCAGGTGGCATCTGGGGCTTAGAAAACGGCTACTGCTTAATGGTAGGCGCGACCCCTGAAGTTGCAAAAACAATCGAGCCTATCCTGATTGCACTAGCACCCTCTAAAGAAAATGGCTGGGCACATGTTGGTCCAATCGGCTCAGGCCACTTTACCAAGATGATACATAACGGTATTGAATACGGCATGATGCAGGCGATGGCTGAAGGCTTAGATTTGTTAAAAGGTAAAACCGACTTCCATTTAGACTTAGCACAAGTAACAGAGCTATGGCGTCATGGCTCCGTGGTGCGAAGCTGGTTGTTGGATTTAACAGCTGACGCTCTTAAAGAAGACCAAAAACTTTCTTCTGTTGCGCCTTATGTGGCTGACTCTGGCGAAGGCCGCTGGACAGTGATGGAGTCTGTTGAACAAGGTGTGGCTGCACCTGTGCTTACACTAGCCCTGCAAGCCCGCTTCAGAAGCCAAGATGCCACTGGCTATAGCTACAAATTGCTATCCATGATGCGTAATGGCTTTGGCGGTCACTTTGTTAAGTCAGTTAACGACTAAGTTAATTCATTTAACGACTAAGTTAGGTCAGCAAACGACTAAGCCGTTCAAGCAAAGCTTGCGTCATTAAAAGCTAAACATACCCCCGCGGCCAACATTGGCTTGGCCGCTTATTCATACCGAAACCTTAGGAAACTTGAAGTAATGAGCAAACAAATTGATCCTTGTACCCTTGTTTTATTTGGCGCTAGCGGCAACCTATCACGCCTAAAACTCATTCCAGGCCTTTTTCGTTTGGATGCTGCTGGCCGCTTGCCAGACCACATGGCGATTTTATCTGTGGGTCGTGGTGACGTCGCTCGAGAAGATTGGCACAAAGAAATCAAAGGGATGCTGGACGCTAAATTTAAAAATGACTACGAAAAGCAAGTATTCGAGCGTTTTTTAAATCGCAACCATTACCACGCTAACCCGCCAACCGATCCTAATGCTTTCGCAAAAATGCGGGACAGACTTGGCGATGAGAAAGTTTTCCCACAAAACCTTGCTTATTTCTTGTCTGTTCGCCCGACTGACTTCGCGCCAGTGGTTGAGCAACTTTCAGATGTGGGCTTGTTAGACGAAAGTAAATACTGGCGCCGTGTATTGATTGAAAAACCATTTGGCACAGACTTAGCAAGTGCGCAAGATTTGCAATCAAAAATCACTATGCACCTAAAAGAAAGCCAAATTTACCGTATCGACCATTATCTTGGTAAATCAGCGATTCAAAACATCATGCTCACGCGCTTTACCAATGCGATTTTTGAGCCTTTGTGGAATAACGGTCACATCGACCATGTGCAAATCACCAACAATGAGACTTTAGGCGTTGGCGAACGTACCACTTTCTATGATGCAACGGGCGCGCTTCGCGACATGTTCCAAAGCCATTTGCTACAAACATTAGCTTTGGTAGCAATGGAAAAACCAAAAGCCCTCACGCCAGACAGCATCCGTGCAGAAAAAATCAAGGTGTTGGAATCTATCCGTCCAATCGACTTAGATAACTTCAACAAACAAGTATTCCGCGCGCAATATGCCGCAGGTCGTGTTTGTGTGGGGGCTGATCAAGATGAAGATGTCCCTGGCTACCTAGAAGAAGTGAAACGTGACGGCCTTGGCGATACAAGCTTTACAGAAACTTACGTCGCCGTTAAGTTGTTTATTGATAATCCTCGTTGGCAATGCGTTCCTTTCTACGTTCGCACTGGCAAACGTATGCACGAGGGCAACACTGCGATTGCGATTCGGTTCAAACAATCACCAATTGAACTTAAACAAGGTCAACATCACAACTGGCTGATCATCAACATCCAGCCACGTGAGTGCATAAAAATTGAGATTGAATCTAAGATTCCAGGTCTAGATATCGCAACACGCACCATAAGCCTTGATGGCGCTCAACGCCAACAAAGTGATGAGAGCATCGACTCATACGAAACATTGATGCTGAACTTGATGGAAGGCGATCCTTCACAATACCTTCACATCAGTGAAGTGGAAGCACAATGGCGCTTGGTTGACCAAATCGTGAATGCTTGGGCAAAAGACGAAACAACATTGCATCAATACCGTGCTGGCAATCGTGACCCAGAGGCTTCTCATGTAATTTTTGAATCAGAGGATCAGTTCTGGCGTTATAGTATTGAACTTGGTGGCGACGAGCACTAAGCAGTATTTGAGCGAGTCTTTTTCCCCTCATAAAATGCCTGCGCGATTTGTTAGTAAAATGGCATAATGCGTGGGCATCTCAATTTTGTTATTTTTTGTTTTTTAATGGATGGTTAAGTGAACAATGAGTATTAAATCGGATAAGTGGATACGCCGCATGGCCGAACAACACGGCATGATTGAGCCGTTTGAGCCAAACCAAGTCAAAGTAAACGCGACTGGCGAACGCATGGTGTCATACGGTACATCGAGCTATGGCTACGACATTCGCTGCTCAAAAGAATTTAAGCTTTTCACCAATCTCAACAGCACGATTGTTGACCCAAAAAACTTCGATCCAAATTCATTTGTAGAAGTGAATGCAGATTACTGCATCATTCCTCCTAACTCGTTTGCACTTGCACGGACTGTGGAATACTTCCGCATTCCTCGCAACGTATTAACCATTTGCTTAGGAAAATCTACCTACGCACGTTGCGGCATTATCGTGAACGTCACGCCATTTGAACCAGAATGGGAAGGTCACGTCACACTTGAGTTTAGTAACACTACCCCGCTCCCAGCGAAAATCTACGCAAACGAAGGTTGCGCACAAGTATTGTTCTTTGAAGCAGATGATGATGACGTTTGCGAAACCAGCTATAAAGACCGTGGCGGCAAGTATCAAGGCCAAGTCGGCGTGACATTACCTAAAATCTAACGTTACTGCCTAACAGAAATTTTTAAGGTTACTCAATGAAATTTAGATTTCCAGTTGTGATTATCGACGAAGACTTTCGCTCTGAAAACTCATCAGGTCTGGGCATTCGCGTACTTGCAAAAGCCATAGAAGTAGAAGGCTTTGAGGTATTGGGTGTGACTAGTTATGGCGACCTTACCTCTTTTGCACAACAACAAAGCCGTGCATCAGCCTTTATTTTGTCAATTGATGATGAAGAAATTGTAGAAGAAAAACCAGAAGCGATAGAGCAATTACGCACATTCGTGAATGAAATCCGTTACCGCAACGAAGAAATCCCTATTTTCTTGCACGGCGAAACGCGCACTTCACGCCATATTCCAAACGACGTTTTACGTGAATTACACGGCTTTATTCACATGAATGAAGATACGCCAGAGTTTGTAGCGCGTTTAATCATCCGTGAAGCAAAAGCTTATTTGGATAGCTTATCGCCACCATTCTTTAAAGCCCTGACACATTACGCGGCTGACGGTTCTTATTCATTGCACTGCCCTGGCCACTCTGGTGGCGTTGCATTCCTAAAGTCACCTGTAGGTCAAATGTTCCATCAATTCTTTGGTGAAAACATGCTACGTGCAGACGTTTGTAACGCGGTGGATGAGCTTGGTCAATTACTCGACCATACAGGCCCTGTCGCAGCATCAGAGCGAAACGCAGCACGCATTTACAACTGTGACCACTTATACTTTGTGACTAACGGCACATCAACATCCAATAAGATTGTCTGGAACTCAACCGTTGCCCCAGGTGACATCGTAGTAGTTGACCGTAACTGTCATAAATCAGTGTTGCACTCCATTATTATGACGGGCGCAATTCCTGTGTTCTTAATGCCAACACGCAACCATTTCGGCATTATCGGACCAATTCCAAAAGCTGAATTTGAGTGGGAAAACATCAAGAAAAAAATTGAAGCCAACCCATTTGCGACTGATAAAAACGCAAAACCACGCGTCCTAACAATTACCCAATCAACTTACGACGGCGTACTTTATAACGTTGAAGAAATCAAAGAAATGTTGGACGGCAAGATTGATACACTACATTTCGATGAAGCCTGGTTACCACATGCCACCTTCCACGATTTCTACGGTGATTACCACGCGATTGGTGCAGACCGCCCACGTTGCAAGAAGTCGATGATTTTCTCAACACAATCAACGCATAAACTTCTTGCTGGCCTTAGCCAAGCCTCACAAATATTGGTGCAAGATGCTGACAGCATTCAACTAGACCGAGACGTATTCAACGAAGCTTATTTGATGCACACATCGACCAGTCCGCAATATTCAATTATTGCTAGCTGTGACGTAGCGGCAGCCATGATGGAAGCGCCTGGCGGCACAGTGCTTGTTGAAGAGTCAATTATGGAAGCTTTAGACTTTCGCCGTGCGATGCGCAAAGTGGATGAAGAATGGGGTGCTGACTGGTGGTTTAAAGTTTGGGGTCCGAACGACCTTTCAGAAGAAGGTATCGAAGAGCGCGAAGCTTGGATGCTTAAAGCCAATGAGCGTTGGCATGGTTTCGGCAATCTTGCCGAAGGTTTCAACATGCTTGATCCGATTAAAGCCACCATCATTACACCAGGCTTGGACGTAGATGGTGACTTCTCTGATGAGTTTGGGATTCCTGCCGCTATCGTCACTAGATACCTTGCTGAACATGGTGTGATAGTTGAAAAAACTGGCCTGTATTCATTTTTTATCATGTTCACCATCGGCATTACCAAAGGCCGTTGGAATACTATGGTGGCTGCCCTGCAACAGTTCAAAGACGATTACGACAAGAACCAGCCGCTTTGGAAAGTGTTGCCAGAATTCGCTGCTAAATTCCCTCGCTACGAACGCACTGGCTTAAAAGATTTGTGTGCTCAAATTCATGGAATCTATAAACATAATGACGTAGCGCGCTTAACTACTGAAATGTATCTTTCAAACATGGTGCCCGCCATGAAGCCGACTGATGCATTCGCAAAAATGGCGCATCGTGAGATTGATCGTGTATTAATTGATGAGCTAGAAGGCCGCATTACTGCCGTATTGCTAACCCCGTATCCTCCAGGTATTCCGTTGTTAATTCCTGGCGAACAGTTCAATGCGATTATCGTCAACTACTTGAAATTTGCCCGTGAGTTTAACGAACGCTTCCCCGGCTTTGAGACTGACGTTCACGGCTTAGTGAAACAAGTGATGGATGGCAAGGCCATGTACTTCGTGGATTGCGTAGCAGACTAAATCATCCTTTTAACAAATAAAAATAGGCGCTTAATAAGCGCCTATTTTTTTGAATCGAACCCCATCAGTTTCGCTGATAAGTCATATAGCTAAAACCTAAACCATTCTCAGCCTGATGGCTTTCACGCTCTCCTGCTTTCCAATCAGCCTCGTCAAACTGAGGGAAGAAGGCATCGCCTTCATAGTCTGCATCAATCTCAGTGATATAGAGCTTATTAGCCAGCTTTAAACCGTCTTTGTAAAGCTCCGCACCACCAATCAGGAATACTTCGTTATCGTCGCCACAAGCAGCTATTGCGGCCTCAAGGCTATTCACAACAATGGCACCTTCGACTTTGTAATCTTGATTACGCGTCACAATAACCGTGGTTCTACCTGGCAATAAACGGCCAAGTGAATCGTAAGTTTTGCGACCCATAATAATGTGATGACCTGTAGTTAAAGCGCGGAAGCGTTTAAGGTCTTCTGGCAAATGCCAAGGCAGGGTGTTCTTAACGCCGATGACGCGCTTTTTAGCAATCGCTACGATTAAAGACAAACATGCCATACTAAACAGCGACTACGCCTTTAATTGGCGGGTGCGGGTAGTAGCCTTCTAGCGTGAAGTCTTCAAATTTGAAATCAAAAATATCTTTTACGTTTGGATTGATGTGTATGGTTGGCAAAGTACGTAAATCACGCTTGAGCTGCTCGTTCACTTGCTCAAAATGGTTACTGTAGATGTGTGCATCACCGAGCGTGTGCACAAAGTCACCCAATTTTAAGCCACACACTTGCGCCACCATCATGGTGAGCAAGGCATAAGAAGCGATATTAAACGGCACACCCAAGAAAATATCTGCACTGCGCTGATAAAGTTGGCAGCTTAATTTGCCGTCAGCAACATAGAATTGAAAGAACGCATGACATGGTGGTAACTTCATTTGATCCACATCCGCGACATTCCAAGCAGAAACTATTAAGCGCCGTGAATCAGGATTGCTCTTTATCATGTTCACGACTTGCGTGATTTGGTCGATATGCGCGCCATCTGGCTTAGGCCAATTGCGCCATTGATAGCCATACACTGGGCCTAAATTACCATGTTCATCGGCCCATTCATCCCAAATGCGCACCTCATTTTCTTTTAGGTAGGCAATATTCGTGCTGCCTTGCAAAAACCAAAGTAGCTCATGAATGATGGATTTTAGATGGACTTTTTTAGTGGTGAGTAGCGGGAAGCCTGCATTCAAATCAAAACGCATTTGATAGCCAAAAACAGAAACCGTCCCTGTGCCCGTGCGGTCTTCTTTTTTGTTGCCATGTGTCAGTACATGGCGAACTAAGTCTTGATATTGCTTCATACTTGCTCCGTTTGATAACTCTACTTAGGTATTAGCAACTAAATAAGCCTTAACTGCATCCACATCCGCATTCATCACTTCGAAGCGTTGCGGAAGATTTTCGATGCCTTCTAATGATGCTGGGCGTTCTGGCGCATAGCCTAAAGCTTCAACAATCGCATCTTCAAACTTAACAGGCAATGCGGTTTCTAATACCAGCATCGGCGTATTCACATCGCGCAGCTCTAAAGCCACTTTCAAGCCATCAGCGGTATGCGTATCAATTACAACACCGTATTTAGACTCAGCATCACGGATGGTATTCATGCGATGAAGATGATTGCTACTGCCAGATAAAAAACCGTAGCCTGCAATTTTTTTAAAAAAGCCAGCTTGCTTAATATCAAAAGCGCCCCCAGCATCGACTGATGACCAAAGCTCACGCAATTTTGATGAATCCCGACCAACCAAGTCGAATACAAAACGCTCAAAGTTTGAGGCCTTGCTAATGTCCATTGAAGGGCTTGAGGTGTGGTAAGTGTTCGCTGAACCACGTGGGCGATAAACGCCTGTTTTGAAGAACTCATCAAGCACATCATTTTCATTAGTCGCTACAACAAGCTTATCAATCGGCAATCCCATCATGCGTGCAATATGGCCTGCACATACATTGCCAAAGTTGCCTGATGGCACCGCAAAGCTGGCTTTTTGGCAATTGTCTTGCGTTGCGGCAAAATAGCCTTTGAAGTAGTAAACCACTTGCGCAGCAACACGCCCCCAGTTGATTGAGTTAACGGCACCTATCTTATTTGCTGCTTTAAAAGCATGGTCGTTAGAGACCGCTTTGACGATATCTTGCGCATCATCAAATACGCCTTTCACAGCGATATTAAAGATGTTTTTATCTTGCAAACTAAACATCTGTGCCGCTTGGAAGCGGCTCATTTTTTGATGTGGTGAAAGCATGAATACGCTCACACCTTTTTTGCCACGCATGGCATATTCAGCCGCAGAACCTGTATCGCCAGAGGTAGCCCCTAATATATTAGTGGTTTCACCTTTTTTAGCGAGCACATATTCAAACAAGTTTCCAAGCAGTTGCATCGCCATGTCTTTAAACGCCAAAGTTGGGCCATTTGAAAGCGATAGCAAATACAGATTATTTTCTAATTTAAGTGTTGGCGTTATGTCTTGAGCATTTTGCCCTTTACGTGTATAGCAATAAACCTCTGCGCGATAAGTCTTATCAACAATCGTGCGTAAATCTTGCGCTGGAACATCTTGCTCGTCGATTAAACGAGTTAAAATCGCGAAAGCTAAATCTCGATAGTTCATGTCGCGCATCGCGCTTAAATCACCGTCGCTAAATTGTGGATAGCTTTCTGGCAAATACAAACCCCCGTCCGGCGCCAAACCACCCAGCAAAATTTCGCTAAAACTTAAAGCAGGCGATTGCCCACGGGTACTGATGTATTTCATTTATTTAATTCTTCCATACGCAATTTCACCACAGCGCAATCAATCGCTGGCAAGGCTTCAATCGCTTGAATTGCGGCATTCATATTTTTCTCAACTGTGATGTGCGTCAAAATCACAATATCGGCTTCAGTCTCACCATCTTGCGGTTCTTTTTGCATCATCGCATCGATAGAGATTTGCCTATCACCTAAAATTTTCGTCACTTCAGCCAAAACGCCTGGCTTGTCTAAAGCACGCATACGTAAATAATACGCCGTGCTAATTTCGCCAATAGGCAAGATAGGCGTATTCGCTGTTGCCGTTGTATCGTGATAAGCCAAGTAAGGCACACGCTCTTCAATGCTTGTGTTTTGCATACGCGCCACATCAACCAAATCTGCAATCACTGAACTGCCTGTTGGCTCTGCGCCAGCACCCGCGCCATAATAAAGCGTAGGACCTACTGCATCACCCTTCACTACCACGGCGTTCATGGCGCCATCCACATTGGCAATTAAACGCTTTTCAGGAATCAAAGCTGGATGCACGCGAATTTCAATACCGTTGTCGCTATGTTTAGTAATCCCTAATAGTTTCACACGGTAGCCAAGCTCTTCAGCATAACGAATATCTTTGGTCTCAAGCTTGGTAATGCCCTCGGTATAGACTTTATCGAACTGCATCGGAATACCAAAACCAATCGCAGCCATAATCATGAGCTTATGCGCGGCATCAATGCCCTCAACATCAAATGTCGGGTCCGCCTCGGCATAACCTAAGCGCTGGGCTTCACCAAGTACATCAGCAAAGGCGAGGCCTTTATCACGCATTTCTGTCAGGATGAAGTTGGTAGTGCCGTTAATAATGCCGGCAATCCATTCAATCTTATTGGCTACTAAACCTTCACGTAGCGCTTTAATAATTGGAATGCCGCCTGCAACGCCTGCTTCAAATGCGACAATCACGCCTTTGGCCTTGGCTGCTGCAAAAATCTCATTACCATGCGTAGCAATCAACGCTTTATTAGCAGTGACCACATGTTTGCCATGTTCAATGGCTTTCAACACCACGTCCTTAGCTAACGTATAACCACCAATCAACTCAACCACCACATCTATATTCGGGTCAGTCACCACTGAAAATACATCATCCGTGACTTCCACTTGACCGTTGGTCAGCTTTTTTGCAAGCTCAAGGTTGCGGTCTGCCACTTTAACAACTTCTATTTTGCGACCGGCACGACGGGAAATTTGTTCTTGATTACGTGTTAATACAGCGTATGTTCCACCGCCCACTGTGCCTATACCAAGCAAACCAACTTTTAATGACTTCATACTGTTCATATACTTTCGTTAACGATTGTTATATTGTTATTTAGTGCCGTGCTGTTTTCGATATTGATCTAAGAAACGTGCGATGCGCGTAATCGCTTCTTTTAAGTCATCCACGTTAGGCAAGAAAACGACTCGGAAATGGTCAGGTGTTTTCCAGTTAAATCCAGAACCCTGCACCAATAAGACTTTTTCTTCCAAGAGCAAATCCAAGATGAATTGTTGATCATCCTTAATTGGATAAACTTTTGGATCAAGCTTAGGGAATAAATACATGGCTGCTGCTGGCTTATAGCAAGTCACGCCAGGAATAGATGTCAGCATGTCGTAAGCCAAATTACGCTGTTTAAATAAGCGACCCTCTGGCGAAACTAAATCATTAATACTTTGATAGCCACCCAATGCCGTTTGGATACCTAACTGGCCTGGCACATTGGCACAAAGGCGCATCGAAGCAAGCATATTCAAGCCTTCGATATAATCATTCGCGTGTTTCTTTTCGCCAGAGATAATCATCCAACCTGCGCGATATCCGCAAGTGCGGTAATTTTTAGACAAGCCATTAAATGTTACGAACAGCACATCATCTGCAAGTGATGCAATTGAGGTGTGCGTATTGCCGTCGTACAAGACCTTGTCGTAAATCTCATCCGCAAAAATCACTAAATTGTGATGTCGGGCAATTTCGATAATGCCTTGCAAAATCTCATCAGGGTACAAAGCACCTGTTGGATTGTTTGGATTGATAATCACAATGCCGCGGGTATTGGCGGTGATTTTTGATTCAATGTCTTTGAGATCTGGCAACCAACCAGACGCTTCATCACACACATAGTGATGCGCTGTGCCGCCAGCTAAAGTCACCGCTGCCGTCCACAATGGGTAATCTGGCGCAGGCACTAGCACATGGTCGCCGTTGTTGAGCAAGCCCTGCATTGCCATCACGATAAGCTCAGAGACGCCATTGCCAATAATGACGTCATCTATCGTCACGCCATCGATATTTTTTTGTTGGCTGTAATGCATAATAGCTTTGCGCGCGGCAAACAGCCCTTTAGAATCTGTATAGCCAGATGCTTGATCCATATTGCGAATCACATCTTGCAGGATTTCTTCAGGGGCTTCAAAACCAAATGGCGCAGGATTGCCAATGTTCAATTTGATAATGCGATGACCATCTTCCTCCATCTTTTTGGCGCGCGCCAATACCGGGCCACGAATGTCGTAGCAAACATTATTAAGCTTGGAAGATTTGAGTAAAGGTTGCACGGCAAAAACCTAAGCAGAAAAATGTGTTATCTTACCCGTGAAGGCCATATCAGGCAATGAATCAAGCGACTTTCAGGCCTAGCGATTCAATCTATTTAATACGAGAAATTGAGATGAAGTTACATTTAACCCAAGCAGATGGGAAACAGCTCATTACAGGCTATAGTCAAGATTGGATTTCGATTAATAATCTCGTCTATCCACAAAGCTTAGTTGTGCTTCCGGAAGAACTAATATTGGATTGGGCTGTGAGCGATTTTGACAGCTTAAGTGAGGGCAATTTTGAATGCTTATTGGCCTATCAACCTGAAGTGATTTTGCTAGGAACTGGCTCAAAACATCGATTTATTCGTCCGCACCTCATTCAACACCTCACAGTCGCGAACATCCCTGTGGAATGTATGACCACCGATGCGGCCTGCAGAACTTACAACATCCTCATGGCTGAGGGTCGCAAAGTTGCTGCAGCACTCATTTTATAGATGCCGTTTTTATAAATGCATCCGAAAAACAAACATCAAGGTCGTTATGACTTAGTAGGGCTATCAATTTCGAATCCAAAACTCAAGGCTTTTGTAAAGCCAAATGCTTACAACGATTTATCCATTGATTTTGCAAATCCCAAAGCCGTTAAAGCACTCAATCAGGCCCTTTTAGCGAAGGACTATCAAATCGCTGAATGGGATATTCCAGACCATTTTCTTTGTCCGCCTATTCCAGGACGCGCTGACTACATCCATTACTTAGCTGATTTAATTGATGCTGATAAAAGCAAGAAGATGACAGGCTTGGATATTGGCGTAGGTGCAAACGCGATTTATCCACTGATTGGGCATCGTGAATATGGCTGGGATTTTATTGGCGCAGATATTAATGCGAATGCTATCAAAAATGCACAAGCCATTGTGGATGCAAATGGCTTAAATAATTGCATTCAATTCAGGTTGCAAAGTCATGAGCATCAGATTCTCAAAGGCATTATTCAAGCAGACGACACCTTTGATTTCACCATGTGCAATCCACCTTTTCATGCCTCACTCGAGGATGCACAAGCAGTTACACAGCGTAAAATTTATAGCTTAGCTAAAAACGCTGGAAAACAACTCACCAAAACAATCAATGCAAAACTCAACTTTGGCGGGCAAGGCGCTGAGCTATTTTGCAAATGCGGAGAACTTGGTTTTATAGAACGCATGATTAAAGAAAGTGCCCTATATAAAAATCAATGTCGCTGGTTTACGACCTTGGTTTCCAAAGCGAGCAATTTGCCAAAAATAGAACGCTCACTTAAAGCCATTGCGGCAAAGAAAGTTAAAATCGTTGAAATGTCACAAGGCCAAAAACAAAGCAGATTTGTCGCTTGGTCATATGTTAATTAACAAAGCGGATGTGCGATAAATTGATCAAACAAGTTAACAGGCAAAGGCTCAGAAAAAAACCGCCTTTCGGCGGCTCTTACGAAGTAGCAAAAAACTTAAATATTTTTGGTTGAAAGTGTGATTGAAGCATTCGTTCCACCAAAACCAAAGCTATTTGAAAGCGCCGTTTCGATTTTCACGTGATCAATCCGCTTGCGAACAATGTTCATGCCTTCAGCCGCTGGATCTAAATTTTCAATATTAGCTGACGCCGCAATGAAATTATTTTCCATCATAATAAGCGTGTATATCGCCTCATTCACACCAGCTGCGCCAAGTGCATGACCTGAAAGTGACTTGGTTGAAGCAATCGCCGTATCACTATTACCGAACACCGCACGAATCGCTTCCAGCTCTTTAGTATCACCCACTGGCGTACTTGTGCCGTGTGTGTTGATGTAATCAATTTTACCAACGCCTTCAATCGCCAACTTCATGCAACGCTCTGCACCTTCACCACTTGGTGCAACCATGTCGTAGCCATCAGAAGTTGCACCGTAGCCAACTACTTCAGCGTAGATTTTTGCGCCACGCGCTTTCGCATGTTCATATTCTTCCAACACCAAAATGCCGCCACCGCCAGAAATCACAAAACCATCGCGGTCTGCGTCATAAGTGCGGGAAGCTTTGTCAGGTGTTTCGTTGTATTTACTTGAAAGCGCGCCCATCGCATCAAACAAGAATGACATCGTCCAATGCTCTTCTTCACCACCACCAGCAAATACAATATCTTGCTTGCCTAATTGGATTTGCTCAACACCAGCGCCAATACAGTGCGCACTTGTTGAACAAGCCGAGCTAATGCCGTAATTCACACCCTTGATTTTTGCACCAGTTGCTAAACAAGCGGCAATACCGCTAGACATGGTTTTTGTGACCATGTACGGTCCAACACGACGAATACCTTTTTCAGTTAATGTGTCAGTAGCATCTAGCATGCTTTCTGTGGATGTGCCGCCAGCGCCAACAATGAGGCCCGTACGCACATTAGAAACCATTTCTTCAGGCAAAGCCGCATCAGCAATCGCTTCTTGCATAGCAAGCCAAGCATAAGCATGGCCCTTAGCCATGAAGCGCAAAAGCTTACGGTCAATCAAAGCCTCAATATCAAGGTTTTTAATTGAGCCTGCAACATGAGAGCGCAAACCACGATCCGCATACTCTTGTTGGATTGAAATGCCTGAGCGGCCTTCATAAAGACTGTCTTTCACTTCAGCTACATTGTTACCTAAGCTAGAGATAATCCCCATGCCAGTTACGACGACACGACGCATAATACCGTTCTCCCGAACTACTTTATTTTTGTAATTTTAAAAATGATCTGTACTTGTAAACAATCCTACACGCAAATCGTTAGCCACATAAATTTCACGACCATCCAACTCCATACGTGCATCCGCAATACCCAT
>CAMCTR010000032.1 GCA_945878605.1 Candidatus Methylopumilus universalis
GGTAAATGGCTGGGATGATGAGCAGGGCTGCCCACAGCAACATCTGTATGCTTTGCGGGATCACGGAGCAAATCATGTAGATGGCGACACCGAGCATCAACACCCCAAAGAAGTTGCGTACGGTGGTCATCCAAACACCCGCTTTCGGCAAGATATGACCCGCAGAAGCGCCAATTAGGAGAAGCGGAACACCCATCCCGATCGAAAGTGAAAATAAGGCAATGCCGCCTAAAAGTACATCATGGGTTTGGCTAATATAAATTAATGCACCAGCAAGTGGGGCCGCAACACAGGGGCTGACAATTAATGCGGAGAGTGCGCCCATCGTGAAAACACCAATAAACTGCCCACCCTTAATGCCGTTGGCTACGTTCACCATGCGATTTTCAACCGAGCTGGGTAGGCGCAGCTCATAAAAACCAAACATCGAGAAGGATAAGAACACAAACACAATCGCGGTGGCGCCCAGCATCCATGGGCTCTGTAGTGCGCTACTGAGCAGTTGGCCAGACAAACCTGCGGCGACCCCCGCCAAGCTGTAGCTCAGCGACATCCCAAAGACGTAGGCAAGCGAGAGGTTGAAAGCGCGCAAACGAGAGGTGGCGTGGTGGTGGACTTTTTTATCACCCACAATGATGCCCGACAAAATCGGAATCATCGGCAATACACATGGCGTGAGTGCCAGTAGCAAACCAAAACCGAAAAACCCGATGACGATCAGCCAGAGATTGCCACCCTTGAGTAGGGTGGTGGCCCTGTCGTCTGAATACTTATTTTGCTCAGGAGAGATGTCAGACTCAGCAGTTCTAGGCGCGCTTAAAGCCACATCGATGGTTTTATGAATGGGGGAGTAGCACAAGCCCTTTTCACTACAGCCCTGATAGGTTGCTTGTAGCGTGATCTTTTCTACAGGATCAGGGGCATCTTTAAGCTTAATTTGCACATTAAAACTTTGATGGAAGACCTCCATCTCACCGAAGTTGGGGTCATTTTTGATGTCGCCTTTTGGGAAGCTGATGTCTTTGATGGTTGCGTTTTTAGCGTCAAACTTAATGCGCTCACGATAGAGATAATGGCCGGGAGCGACGGTGAAGTTCGCCTCTAGGGTAGTTTTATCCTTGGCATTCACATCGAGTTTAAAGGCTTGGTCTGGCGATAAAACGGCATCCTCTTTATCAAACAAGTTGACCGTGCTGGTTGATGAACTGTTTCCAGCAGCGTGCAACTGCGTTAGCGCATTTAAACTAAGAAGGAGGAGGCCAATTAAAAAAGCAGGAAGTTTCAAATGTTCGGTCCTAAGTGGTTAAAGATTAATTGCAGCGAGCCATTCTAAATAGGCGGGTAGGCCAGCATCAATAGTGACACAAATGATTTCAGGGAGTTCGTAGGGATGATGTTTTAAAATGGTGGCTTCAAGTAGCTGATAATGATTGCGGGTTGTTTTAATCATCATCGGCAACTCGTTTGCCTTTTCCAGTTTACCCTGCCATTGGTACATCGAAGTGCACGGCGCAAGGATATTAACGCAGCCAGCGAGTTGCGTCGAGATTAAAATTTCTGCTAATTTTTCTGCACATCCTTTGTCTGGCAGGTTAGTTAGCACTAAAATAGCATCATTGCCTGATTCGCTGGGCATCTTAAACAGTTCGCTCAACTAGCAATTTTAGGGAATATTTCATGCGTTTGTTCATGCTATTAATTTTACTCGCATTTCCAGCATTGGAGATATGGCTAATCATTGATTTAACAGCGCAATATGGCTGGTGGTTTATCAGCTATCTTCTACTGGTGACCATCTTGGGTTGGCGCTTAATTAAAGAGGAGAAGCACTTATTCGCGGGGCGTCTAATGCAGACACTGGCGCAAAGTGCCTCCCCTGGGAGCGCAGTGTTCGGTAGTGTTAAGAATTTAATTGCGGGCATCCTGTTTGTGATTCCCGGTGTGATTACGGATGCGATTGCTGTTATTTTATTGTTAATCCCTAGCGCACCTTCGCCCTCTAAAGCGGCTTTTAAGCAGGGCGCGGCGAACGACGATGTGATTGAGGGCGAGTACACCCGCGAAGATTAATATTAAGCTTTTCTAATAGGATTTTTAAATGCCTCACCAAGTCACTATTGAGCCCAGCGGTCATGTTTATCAGGTCGCGGATCACGAAACCATTTTAACGGCTGCAATTGATGCCGGGCTTAATCTGCCCTACGGTTGCCGTAACGGCGCATGCGGTAGCTGTAAGGGCAAGGTGCTATCGGGTGAGGTGGATCATGGGGATCATCAGTCCACCGCCTTGAGTGATGCAGAAAAAGAAGCTGGCCTCGCCTTGTTTTGCTGTGCTAAACCGCTGACGGATGCGGTGATCGAGTGCCGCGAAGCGTCTGCACTCAATGGGATTAAGCCGCGCATAATGCCGGCGCGCGTGCAGTTGATGGAAAAGCTGACACACGATGTGATGGCCTTATTCCTCAAGCTCCCAAGTAACGAACGCATGCAGTTTTTGGCGGGTCAGTACATTGAGTTTATCTTGAAGGATGGCAAGCGCCGGGCTTTTTCACTCGCTAACGCGCCCCACAACGATGAGTTCCTGGAACTGCATTTGCGTTTAGTGCCGGGTGGCGCATTCACTGAGTACGTATTTAATGAAATGCAGGAAAAGGCAATTTTGCGCTTAGAAGGACCTTTTGGCAGCTTTTGCCTGCGCGAAGACAGCAATAAGCCGATTATATTTGTTGCAGGTGGCACGGGATTCGCCCCAATTAAGGGCTTGATTGAACACATCCTGCATCACCAAAAGCAGCGTGAGATGCTACTTTACTGGGGGGTTAAAACCCTAACGGATCTTTATATGCCAGCGCTTCCCAATGCCTGGGCGAGCATCCATGCGAACTTGAAGTTCATCCCCGTCCTGTCCGAGCCATTAGCAAGCGATGCTTGGCAAGGGCGAACAGGTTTGGTGCATCAGGCGGTGTTGGACGATTTTGCGGACTTGAGCGTCCATGAAGTGTATTGCTGCGGTGCGCCGGTCATGGTGGATACCGCAAACGTGGCGTTCAAAGCGCACGGCCTGCCGGCCGATGCATTTTTCTCAGATGCGTTTACCTACGCCAATCCTTCCCCTAAGGTTTAGGGGCAGGGGTGAGGTTACTCGTCTAGGTCGTCTTGATGGAAACGACGTCTAGCGCGAACACCTTCGGCGAGTGTTTCTAAAATCGTGAGGGTGTCATCCCAGCCCAAGCAGGCATCGGTAATCGACTTGCCGTACTCAAGGGTGCAACCGGGGGTGTGGTCCTGGCGACCAGCATTCAGGTGTGATTCCACCATCAAGCCCATGATGCGTTCATCACCCGCCGCGAGTTGCTCGGCAACGTTCTTTGCCACTTCCAACTGTAAGCGGTATTGCTTGAGGCTGTTTGCGTGTGAGCAGTCAACCATCACCTTAGGCGTGAGACCAGACGCAGCTAACTCCATCGCAGCCGCATCGACATGGGCTGCATCGTAGTTTGGTGTTTTGCCACCACGTAAAATCACATGACAGTCCTCATTACCCGCGGTGGAAACAATCGCGGATTGTCCTTCCTTGGTCACGGATAAGAAATGGTGCGGACTCGCCGCTGCTTTAATCGCGTCCACCGCAATACGAATATTGCCATCAGTACCATTCTTAAAGCCAACCGGACATGACAGGCCCGAGGCCAATTCGCGGTGGACTTGCGACTCGGTTGTGCGTGCTCCGATTGCGCCCCAGCTCACCAAATCCGCAGTGTATTGTGGCGTGATGGTATCTAAAAATTCCGTACCAGCTGGCATGCCAAGTTCGTTCACTTCGAGTAAGAAGCGCCTTGCGATTCCCAAGCCCTCATTAATTTTGAAGCTGCCATCTAGGTGGGGATCGTTAATTAAGCCCTTCCAACCAACCGTAGTGCGTGGTTTCTCAAAATAAACGCGCATTACTATAATCAATTCTTTTTCATACACTGAACGCTGCTCTAATAAGCGTTTGGCGTAGGCAATCCCTGCTACTTCATCATGGATAGAGCATGGGCCGATAATGACGAGTAGTCTGTCATCTGCGTTATGCAGTACCTGATGAATGGCCGCACGGGTGGCAACGATGTTGTCGATGGTTTTTGGGCTAGCTTGCAACGACTCTAAAAAATCAGAAGGCGGTTTAAGCGCTTTGATTTCCTTAATGCGTACATCATCAGTTGCAAATTTTTGGATAGGGCTCATTTTGTTTATTTGTTAACAGCTAAAGTGCTATTTTAATGCAAATCTGCCACAAAATTAGTACTGGCACGATAATGTTGGTTGGCAGCAGTCAGTTGGCCCTTTTGTTCCAGTAGCTTAGCAAGGGCTAAATGCCTTGTGGCGCTTGGTTCAACACTCAAGCTGGCATCATAATAACTTTCTGCTTTACCCCATAATTGTAAGTGCACACAAAGCATACCTAAGGTTTCCAATAAATCAGCGTCTTGTGGATGGTTCATCAGCCAATATTCAGCTTGTTGTAATTGTTTGCTTGGATCTGTCGTGACGCTCCCAAGTAATCGGACCAGCGCGCCAGACCAATTTTTCGTTAAGTTCATCTCAACAATTTTAGCCGCCTCATCATGGGCACCCGCTTCTATCAATAGTGGCACAGCAGTTAACACCAGGCGTTCATTAAACTGATCTTCTTCGCTCAACTTTTTCCAATAGGTGTTAAGGCTAACCGCATCATGTGCATAACGTTTGATGAGGGCCAAATGCGCTTGAAGTCGAATTTCTTTGATCTTGAGCGTTTCGATCACATCATTTTTTTCGAGCGACTTAAGAATGGTTAAAACACGCTCCCAATTTTTAAGGCGTGTTTGGACCTTCAGCTCCATGGATAAGGCTTGCTGATGGTTAGGCTCAATTGCTGCTAGCCTTTGTAAAATAGTTAAAGCTAATTGATATTGTTGATCATCCAGCAACATCTCTGATTGTGTTAATAGTCTTGCAACTGCGGCTTTAGGGGCTAAGTGTTCTGCTTCAGACAAGAAATAATCTCGTCTGGTTTTGCGTCCAAGCTTGTGGGCGGCACGAGCGCCAATCAATGCGGTGAGTCCGGCATCTTCACCCAATGAAAGTGCTTTAGAAGCTGTTTTTTCAGCGAGCTCATAACGGCCCTCAACAAGTGCGTGTAGGCTTTGCAATAACGCTTGATGCCCAGCTTTTTTACGCAAACTTTCTTTATAAGCCCGCACTGTCGCTGGTAAATGACGCGTGTAGTTGAACAGACGCAAGGCAAGATGTAAGCAAATAAAACTTAAACTAATCAGAATAATGAGAAAGTTTAATGAGGTCTCAATGCGATAAGTTGGCGTTTTGATAAGCACATAGCCGGTATTTTCTCCCGCAAGCAAAGAGACGCCAATGGCTAAGCCGAGAATTAAGAGAGACCAAAATAGCCAACGCATTATGGCTGCTTTCTAACTCTTGGCTCGCGATTTGGAGTAGGTACAAAACTCAGTTTGTACTGATTGAGTAATCGCAAGCTTTGTTCGATATCAGGTAATTCGTTCGAAATAGGACTGTTGGTGAGCCCTTTAATTTCATCTAAGGTATTTTGAGTCAGCAATTCACGTACATCGAAATAAAGACTGATGGTACTTTGAGCGGCTACTAAATCCGATTGATAAGAAATTTGATCGTGTCTGAGCAAAGCTATGCGCGCTGTGAGCAGATGTAGCTTAATATTTTCCCGCAAAAAGAAAGTTTGTTCTGGCGTTAGGAGAGGCGGTTCGGGGTGATCAATTCGTTCTATCCGTACCATATTTTTGATGTCTTGCAATATTTCTTTGCTTAATTTTCGCCATGGATTATTGATTAATGGACTGTTTACGCCATCAGGCCTTGTTTTGGTTTGAGTATTACTTGGATGATGATCGCTCACTAAAGCGAGTTGATCTACGCGCTGAGAGAGGTTCGCAAGTTTGAGGCTGATACTGGTGATGTCAGCCAGCGGCAAATTTTGTAAACCTTGAATATCTTGGTTAATAGATTTGCGTAATTGCACCGATTTTTGGCTATCGAAGCCTTGCAATTTGGCATCTGCTGCTTGTAATGCCAGTAAAGCTGGTTTGATGTTGCCGGCGAACTGTAATTGTTGATTGGCGATGACTAACAATTGTTCAACATCCGACAACATGCGTTCTTCGTGATTATTAGCAAGTTCTTGGTATAAGGCTTTTAAGGCGGCTTGTTGATCAAAAGATTCGGAGTATTTTTCTTCTAAAATTTCAGCGCGTGCCGCAATTTCAGTGCTGCGTGTATCAGCATTCTTAGCGAATGCGAGACTTTGTTGGTTTTTCTCGTTGAATATATCAAGTTTTGTGGCTAAATCATGCTCAAGATTTTGAATATTTTTGATGCTAGATAGCCATAAAATGCCAACAGCCAAAAGTGACACAAAAGATAGCCAAAAAGCGATTTTCAATCGACGAGACGATTGCTTGTCTCGCGGTGGATCAGAATCAATTTCTGACGGAAGATGGTTATTCGGTTCTTGGCTCATCGTCTATCTTGTCATCTATTCTAATGATTAAGTGCTTCAATTAAACATGCCAACATTGCATCATTACCAGGCGCGGTTGCGACAAAAACATTTAAGCCTAATTGGATGGGTTCTTCAGAAATTCTAGCGTTATTCACACACAGCTTAACATTTTTAAGCCAGTCTTGATGATTTGCCATAGAGAGCAGATGGCGCATGGCTTCAGAGCTGGTGACAACAATTGCGTCTAGCGGCTCTTTGTTGGTAAGCGCAGTTAATGTCGACAGGTCTTTTTGCGGGTTGATTCGCTGATAGCATTCCGCAAAATGCACTTCTGCACCACGAGACTTTAGGGTGTCCGCTAATACCTCGCGTCCGCCGACCCCTCTAAAAATCATCACCTTTTGATTCTTAACAGACTGCATTTGAGGCAAGGCAAGCAGGGATTCGCTATCAAAGCGACCCTCTGGAATCAGGCTATGTTGAATGCCGAATGTAGCTAACTCTGCGGCTGTGCTCGGCCCAATCGCGACGAATTTTAATGAGACTGGAAGGGTGAATTGACTGACAAAGGGCATGCCATTTTGAACGGCATTGCTACTGATAAAAATCGCCCAATCAAAGCGCCCTAAGTCACGAATGCATTGCTCAAAGTGCTGGTAATCGCCAAGCGGTGCAATCTCAATGAGGGGGAAAAGTACAGGCTCTCCGCCTGCCTCTTTAATTAAAGCGCTGAGTTTTCCTGCTTGACCGATGGGTCTCGTGATGACGATATGACGACCATGCAGTGGGCTCGAGTTCATGGTGAGAGTTAGTGCGTATCCAGTGCAGCAAGAATACGGTTTGCACCCAGAGCAATCAACTTCTCAGCGAGTTGTTGACCGAGTTTTTCTGGCTGATCGATACCGCCAGTCACAGACTCTTTCACCATTTCTTTGCCATCAACGCTTCCAACAAACCCGGTGATGGTGATGATGTTGTTGTGCATTTGGGCATAAGCGCCAAGCGGCACAGTACAGCTCCCAGCTAGTGCTCGGCTCATGCCGCGTTCGGCTTCAATACATGCCGCAGTCGCTGGATGGTTAAGTGGTGCAAGCACGGCTAACATATCCGTGCGACTCGCATTAATTTCGATCCCAAGCGCGCCCTGGCCAACGGCAGGAATGCTGTACTCTGGTGAGATGAGTTGGCGAATTCTTGATTCTAGCCCTAAGCGAATCAAACCTGCGGCCGCAAGAATAATCGCGGCATATTGACCCTCATCTAATTTACGAAGCCGCGTTTGTAAGTTGCCACGTAGTGACTCGATTTTTAAATGCGGGAACCTTGCCTGTAATTGGCTTTGACGACGTAGGCTAGAAGTGCCCACAACGCTTCCGTGAGGCAGAGCCGCTAAGCTCTCAAAATCATTAGAAACAAATGCGTCACGCGCATCTTCGCGCTCACCAATCGCTGCCATAGCAAAGCCCTCTGGCAGGTTCATCGGTACATCTTTCATGGAGTGAACGGCCAAGTCTGCACGACCATCGGCCAAAGCTTCTTCAAGCTCTTTAACGAAGAGGCCCTTGCCGCCGATTCGGGCAAGTGGGGAGTCTAGTATTTGATCACCCGTGGTGGTCATGCCTAAAATTTCAACCGTGCTCGCTGGATAAAGTGCCTGCAAGCGGGCTTGAATATGCTTGGCCTGCCACATGGCAAGTGCGCTTTCGCGTGAGGCGATGACAATTTTTTTTGGTGTTGTGTGCATGCAGTAAAGTCTACAAGTAGTCGTTTTGGAGATTTTAACATATCGCATCAATTGGCTTATATAGAAAGGCTGGCTTTGTATCGCAGGGATGGCATAGAAAATCCCTTGTTTTGCTTTATACTTAGCGTATAAATTCATTAAATGATAAGTGTCTTTCAGCATGCAAGATAAACCACAACAAAACAAAGCTTGGTCAGGTCGTTTTAACGAGCCAGTGTCAGAACTGGTGAAACGTTATACCGCGTCGGTTGACTTTGATAAGCGCCTCGCTACTTTTGATATTCAAGGCTCATTGGCCCACTCAAAGATGCTTGGCACGCAAGGCATCATCAGCCAAGAAGATGTGGCTAAAATCGCACAAGGCTTAAACGAAATCTTGCAGGAAATCCAATCGGGTCAATTCGAATGGCGCCTCGACTTAGAGGATGTCCATCTCAACATTGAGAAACGTTTGACCGACAAAATTGGTGATGCGGGTAAGCGTTTGCATACTGGCAGAAGCCGTAACGACCAGGTCTCAACAGATGTACGCCTCTGGCTACGCGCTGTTGCGGATGATGTGATTCTTTGCATACGTAAACTACAAACCTCGATTGTTGATTTAGCGGAAACGCATTTTGATACCGCGATGCCAGGCTTTACCCATCTTCAAGTTGCTCAGCCGGTGACCTTTGGCCACCACCTCCTTGCCTATTTCGAAATGTTGCAACGCGACGCCGCGAGATTTGCCGATGCGCGTAAGCGGATTAATCGTTTGCCATTGGGTGCAGCGGCTCTGGCTGGGACAAGCTATCCAATTGACCGTGAAATGGTCGCCAAAGAATTAGGCTTTGATGGGGTTTGTGAGAACTCATTAGATGCCGTTTCCGATCGTGATTTTGCGATTGAATTTACTGCCGCTGCGGCTTTAGTCATGATGCACCTTTCTCGTTTTTCAGAAGAGCTCATCCTGTGGTCTAGTCCAAGATTTGCCTTTGTGGATATTGCCGATCGTTTCTGCACTGGCTCGTCGATCATGCCGCAAAAGAAAAACCCAGATGTACCTGAATTGGTGCGTGGTAAAACAGGGCGTGTAACAGGCCATTTAATGGCACTCCTCACCTTGATGAAAAGTCAGCCGCTTGCCTACAACAAAGATAACCAAGAAGACAAAGAGCCACTCTTTGATACGGCCGATACACTTCTTGTGACCTTAGAAATTTATGCCGACATGTTGCGTGGGATTACGGTCAATAAAGAAGCCATGCGCGCTGCTGCGACTGAAGGTTTTGCGACCGCGACAGACTTGGCAGATTATCTTGTAAAAAAAGGCACCCCGTTCCGTGATGCGCATGAAGTGGTTGCGTTAGCGGTTCGTCATGCGGTGGATAAGGGCTGTGACTTATCTGATTTGCCATTGGCTGAATTGAAAAAATTTAGTCCACAAATTGCAGAGGACGTTTATCACGTGCTCACCTTGGAAGGCTCATTAGCAAGTCGAAACCATATTGGCGGCACAGCCCCGGCCCAGGTAAAACAGGCCATCGTGCGAGCTCGTAAGGTGTTGGCCTAGATACCCGATTACCTTCGATAAGGGGTGTTTGTTAATAAGATGTATTGATGGACGCCCTTCGGTTGTCTGGCTTCACTAGCAGCATATGAACATTGCCTAAAGCCCGCTCTTCAAAACCACCCTCGCAGTAGCATAAGTAAAAATCCCACATCCGAATAAACGTTTCCGGATAGCCAAGTTGACGAACTTCGGCGATCTTTTCAAAGAAGTTATCACGCCATCTTGCGAGCGTTGTTACGTAATGTGGGCCGATATTCTCCAAATCAAATAAGCGCATATCCGTAGATTTGGCGATGCTGCTCAACATGGCGGTGACAGATGGAATGCAGCTGCCGGGGAAAATATAGCGCTGAATAAAGTCGACCGATTTGATGGCAGAGGCATAGCGTTGATCCGCGATGGTGATCGCCTGAAGGAGCATCATCCCATTTGGCTTCAACAATCTGCCACAGGCTCCAAAGTAGGTGTCATAGAATTGGTGGCCGACGGCCTCAATCATCTCGATCGAAACGAGCTTGTCGTACTCGCCCGTTAAGTCACGGTAATCAGACAGTAACACCTCAATCTTGTTTTCTAGGCCAGCGTCTTTGATGCGCTCTCGTGCAAGTTGGTACTGCGCTTGGGAGATGGTGGTCGTGGTTATTTTGCAGCCATAGTTCTGTGCGGCGTAAATGGCAAAACCACCCCAGCCGGTGCCAATTTCTAGCACGTGGTCTGTCGGTTTAAGGTCGAGTTTCTTGCAAATACTTTTAAGTTTTGCGATCGAAGCTTCCTCGAGTGACTGTTTGGAGGTTTCAAAAATGGCCGACGAATACATCATCGTGGGATCAAGCATCAGCTTGAAAAAATCGTTACCCAAATCATAGTGCGCGAAGATGTTACGGCGACTCCCCGTCTGCGTGTTCTTATTGACCCGATGCAACCATGCCTGTATCGGTGCGGTGATTTTTGCAAAACTGGACTCAATGTCATCTAATAAGGTTTGGTTTCTCACCATCAAGCGAATAAGTTTGGTGAGGTTGTCGCATTCAAAGTAGTCCTGCATATAAGCTTCACCCGCGCCAATAGATCCGCCAAAAACCACTTCCCCATAAAACTTAGAGTCTTTGACGAATAAGGTCACGTCTATCTTATCTAATGACGAGCCACGAGCACCGTTACCAAACTGAATGGTTTGGTTGTCTTCGACTATTTTGATGGTGCCGTGTTCTAATTTCTCCAACCGTTGGATGAGCATGCGTTTCGCTAACCGATCTAAATGTCTTGGTTTTGGCGTAAATTTGCTTAATAAAGCGATATCTCTAGGGGCGTTTGATGACATGTTTTAAGTCTATTCTTGATTAGGGATGCGGTATAAAGGGCACGCGTTTTAGCCACAGCTTTAACGCTTGCCAATAAATTGCCAGGGTAACTTTTAGGGTCATGAATGGATACATGAGCAATACCTTAGCCATTGATGAATTGCTGATTTCCATGCGATCTAATAGGAGCGTGGCATCAAATTTTTTCATGCGACCCTGCAAGTTTTCCATGTGAACAAATAGCTGGTCTGTCGGGGTTTTAAATCGCCAGTCATATTGCATGTTCATCGGCATAAATGGGGAGACATGAAATGCTTTTTCAAACTCAAACCGATAGGGCTGTGCTTGCGATTTACAATTTAGCACGTAGGAGTGGCGCTCGCCCCAGGGGGTGTTGGTGATCTCTGCGACAATGAACTCAAGACTTTTATCCTCGGCATCAAAGCAATAATAGAAGCTCACTGGGTTAAAGATAAACCCAAAATAGCGCAGATGGGTAAGTAGTCTTATTGGCCCCGTGTTAGTCTCGCCCGTTTCTTTTTGAATGAAGCCGCGAATCGATTTGACTAGATTTTGTTCTTTTCCATCGAAATAGTCCTCAGGCCAAAAACTCGCAAGATTACGACCTCGGTAAGACCAAAGCCAAAAAGGTTTAAATAAACTGGGCAGCTCGGCGAGATCTAAGTACAACATAAAGAGCGTGTACTTAAAGAGATGATTCACCGGAAAGTAGCGATGGTGACTCACCTGGCCCGCGTAGATGCAACTTATCATCTTAGCCACCGTCCTTATTTTCTATCGGTCGCTTGATGGAAGTGCTCGAGCGCAGCAAGGGCACTCACCACGCCGTCCTCATGAAACCCGTTGCGCCAATAAGCGCCTGCGTACCCTGTACGGTTTACGCCGCTAATCTCCGCGTGTCTGGCCTGTGCCGCGATGCCTTGCGGTGTAAACACTGGATGGGTGTAGTGCAGGGTTTTGATAATCTTGCTCGGATCAATCTTATCGGTGTGGTTGAGTGTGACCAAAAAGGGCTCAGGGGACTCGAGCGACTGCAAGATGTTCATGTTGTAGGTTACTGCTGCTCGACTCAGCGGCTGCGCTGTTAGGTGGTAGTTCCATGCGGCCCATGCGAGTTTCTTTTTCGGCATTAAATTCACATCGGTATGCAGAAAGATTTGATTGTTTTGGTAGGGAATTGCCCCTAACACTTCGATCTCATCTTTTGTTGCATCGTCAAGCATGGCTAAAGCTTGGTCGCTATGGCAGGCAAAAAACACCCAATCAAAGGACTCAGCGGGTTTGTTCTTGGGTTTGACGCTGACACCATCTTGCGTCCTGCACACCGACTCAATCGCGGTGTTGAGCTTGATGCGTTCTTTAAATGGTAGGGTGAGTTTTTCCACGTAGCCATGGGAGCCGCCCTTGATCACTCTCCACTCGGGTCTGTCAGAAACACTTAACATGCCGTGGTTGTGGAAAAAGCGGATGAAAAACTTTGCTGGGAACGAAAACATTTGCTCAGGTGAAGCAGACCAAATAGCCGATCCCATTGGAATGACGTAGTGCTTAATGAAGTGTTGGCCGTAACGATTACCCTTTAAATACTCACCAAAGGACATATCTGCTTGGTGATCTTCGAGTAGGGCTGGTGCCTCTTTGTTAAAGCGCAAGATGTCTTTAATCATGCCGATAAAGCTTGGGCGCAGTAGGTTCAATCGCTGTGCAAAAAGACTGTTGAGACTTGTGCCGTTGTATTCAAGTCCAGAGGATTCATCCTTGACGCTAAAGCTCATGCTGCTGCTTTGTGTTTCAACGCCAAGCTCGTTTATCAGGTGGATGAAGTTGGGGTAGGTCCAATTGTTATACACAATAAACCCGGTATCGATTTGATATTGACGACCAAAAGCTTCAACTTGGTGGGTGTGCGTATGGCCGCCTATATGCGCATTTGCCTCAAACACGGTGACATCATGTTGTTTGTTAAGATGCCAACCAAGGGTGTTGCCTGAAACGCCGGCGCCAATAATTGCAATCTTCATTTAGGGATTCTTTTTTGGGAGAGGACTTCTGCCGGCACTCTCCTTAAGTCCCAAACCAAACCCAATGCAGAAAGGACTTTTAGTCCGTAATAGGTCAAATCAATTTCCCACCAATAAAAGCCCTGTCTTGCAGCGCTTGGGAAATGATGGTGATTGTTATGCCAGCCTTCACCTAAGGTAAAAATCGCAATCAGTGAGTTATTGCGACTATCATC
>CAMCTR010000033.1 GCA_945878605.1 Candidatus Methylopumilus universalis
GGCATGGCAACGCTATCAAAAACAAGGCAATCGTCCAATCCCAGCATTGCACATGGCGATGACAGAAGTAAGTGATATCCAAGCCGAGAAGCTTGCAATTCACAAACGCTACAGCACGACGATGAAAGAGATTTGGGGCTTGCAACCACGCTTTGAAATGCGGGTGGGCAAACGTCCTTTTGGACTACTGGAACACCCACGATACAGAGCGGCTTATGATTTTCTATTGCTACGTTGCGAATCTGGTGAAGTGCCAATGGAGCTGGGCGAGTGGTGGACGAATTTTGCAGATGAAAATCCTGAACAACGTATCAGCCTCTTGAAAAGCTTGCCCGCCAGCAATACACCTGAAAATAAACCACGTCGCCGTCGCAGAAGAAAACCTGCCGCACAATAATGCATCAAGCTTTTATCGCAATAGGTAGCAATCTACAAAACCCGCAAGCGCAAGTTGAGCGGGCTTTGCAAACCATCGCAAACAAAGCTAATATCAAGCTCATCAAAGCATCATCTCTCTACAAAACTGCGCCTGTTGGTTATGACAATCAACCAGACTTCATTAATGCTGTAGCGCAAATTCAAACTGATTTAAGCCCCATAGCATTACTGCATACGCTTTTAGCGATTGAAATGCAGCATGGCAGGGAGCGGCCGTTTCCCAATGCGCCGAGAGTCTTGGATTTAGATGTTTTGCTTTATGAAAATATTGAAATCAACACACCAGAGCTCACCTTGCCGCATCCAAGAATGCACACGCGCGGCTTTGTGATGCTTCCGCTTGCCGAAATTGCACCAAAAATTGACATCGGGATGTACGGATACGCTGACGACCTTGCCGCAAAATGCGATAATCATGGCGTAAGCAAACTTTAATTTTGCTAATAAAAACTTTACATAGCAAATAAGCAACAGGCATAAACGTGAAAACGAACATCACAGAAAAATTTCCCTATATTGTGATTGAAGGCCCTATCGGCAGCGGCAAAACAACGCTTGCCCGCAAATTGGCCGACCGCTTTCCTGTGAACTTGTTGCTTGAAAAAGCGGAATCCAATCCATTTTTGGCAAGGTTCTACCAAGACCCCGAGCGCTATGCTTTACCGACACAGTTATTCTTTTTATATCAGCGTAGCAATCAAATCTGCGACTTAAATCAGCAAGATATTTTTGGTGATGCCATTATTGCCGACTTTTTTTTGGAAAAAGACCCGCTATTTGCTCGCCTCAATTTAAACGATGAAGAGTTTTCGCTTTACCGTCAAATTTATCAGACCACGCAAGTGCAAGCAGCCAAGCCAGATTTGGTGATCTACCTGCAGACCCCTGTAGATGCTCTGATTGAACGGGTGGGGCAACGCAACATTAGCTACGAGCAAGATATCCCACGTGATTATTTAACGCGCCTTTCAGACGCTTATAGTGAATTTTTCCACGTTTACGATAGCTCACCGTTACTCATCGTCAACAACGAAAAAATCAACATCACCACTAGCGAAGAGGCGCTCGATTTGCTTGTAGATCGCATCATGCAAGTGCAAAGCCGCCGCGAATTCTTCAATCCTGTTTGGGATTAAAATGCCATGTCACTAGCAAGAATAAATGCTCTGATTGCAGCTGGCGAAAAAGTCGTCATGCTTACTTGCTATGACGCAACCTTTGCCAAACTCAGCGAATCGGCAGGAGTGGATATGCTATTAGTGGGCGACTCACTTGGCATGGTTTTACAGGGCGCTGAAAATACCTTAAACGTATCCATGCAAGACATGGAATACCATACTAAATCAGTCGCGGCAGGCGCGCTAGACTGTTGCATCATGACCGATATGCCTGCTGGCAGCTACGAACACAGTCAAGAAAATGCATTGCTCAACGCCAAAAGGCTCGTCGCTGCAGGCGCAAATATCG
The DNA here is from genome assembly GCA_945878605.1 of Candidatus Methylopumilus universalis. GTDB lineage: Bacteria > Pseudomonadota > Gammaproteobacteria > Burkholderiales > Methylophilaceae > Methylopumilus_A > Methylopumilus_A universalis_B. The sequence goes on from CAMCTR010000033.1 coordinate 1,906, forward strand.
TGAAGATTGAAGGCGGTGGCGAGATGGTCAACACCGCTCAATATCTCATTGAGAACGGCGTTCCAGTTTGCGCTCACTTAGGCTTTACACCGCAATCCGTTAAGAAATTGGGTGGTTATCGTATTCAGGGGAAAACTGAAGAAACTGCTCACCAAATACTGCAAGACGCGATTGCCATGGATAAGGTTGGCGTGCGTTTTGTCCTACTTGAAATGGTGCCAGCCTTACTAGCAAAAACGATTACCGAGTCAATCAACACGCCAACCATTGGTATTGGCGCTGGCGCCGATTGCGATGGGCAAGTATTGGTGATTCAAGATTTACTTGGTATTTACACAGGTCCAGCCACTAAAAAGCCTGTAGATTTCAAATCACCACGCTTTGCTAAAAACTTTTTGGCAACTAGCAGCAGCATTCCACATTCCATTCAGGCCTATGTAAAAGCTGTAAAGAACAAAACATTCCCTGGTGCAGAGCACAGCTATTAATCCGTATCACTCATTTTTTATGCAAATCATCAAAACTGCCGCCGAATTATCTCAATTATTAGCCAATCAAAATGCGATTGCCTTTGTTCCAACGATGGGGAATTTACATGCAGGGCATATTCAACTCGTTGAGCTAGCAAAAACCAAAAATGCTTGTGTCGTCGTCAGTATTTTCGTCAACCCTTTGCAGTTTGGCGCAAACGAAGACTTGAGCAGTTATCCGCGCACCCTAGATGCCGATTTAGAAAAGTTAGAAGCCACTGGCGCTAATATTGTTTTTACGCCTAGCGAACAAGAAATTTATCCAGACTTCGATGCTTCAAGCAACAATACGTACCAAAAAATCACAATCAACTTACCAAGAATCTCTGATGAGCTCTGCGGCGAAGCAAGGCCAGGTCACTTCTCAGGCATGGCAACGGTCGTACTTAAGTTATTTAACCTCGTGTTTTTTAATGGCGCCAACACCAAAATTGCTATTTTCGGTAAAAAAGACTTCCAACAACTTTTCATTATTCGCGACATGGTGAAGCAATTTAATTTGCCGATTGAAATTATTGCTGGCGACACCAAACGCGAAGCTGATGGCTTGGCATTGAGCTCACGCAATAGCTATTTAACCCCCGCGCAAAAGTTAGAAGCCCCCCGTTTATATCGTGCACTTGGCTTATTGGTTGATGCCACCAAAAAAGGTAATACAGATTTCGCGACCCTAGAAGTGCAAACCACGCGGTTTCTCACTCAGCTTGGCTGGATAGTGGATTACATCTCCATTCGCTCAGCAGAAACGCTATTGCCGGCCACAAGTGCAGACCTCAAATTAGTTGTGCTGGGTGCTGCACGCCAAGGCACAACACGATTAATTGATAATATAGAGTTCACCCTCAAGCCTAACTAGCACCTCAGCTGTAAGGAAAGCTCGAGTTTTTGTAATTTTGCGCGACCGCGAGTAAGCGACTATAATGTGCGAGCTTTTCAATCAAACACGTAGGGAAACCATGCAAAGAACCATGCTCAAATCCAAATTACATCGAGTGCACTGCACGCATTCGGAGTTGGACTATGAGGGCTCATGTGCGATTGATGAAGATTTGCTTGATGCGGCTGACATCCATGAGTATCAGCAAATTGATATCTACAACATCAGTAATGGTGAACGTTTCACTACGTATGCCATTCGTGCAAAACGCAGCTCTGGAATCATTTCTGTGAATGGCGCCGCTGCGCATAAAGCGGAACCAGGTCATATATTGATTATTGCTAGCTATGCGAGCTATACCGAATTAGAACTCGAAAAATTCAAACCACAACTCGTTTACGTTGACCAAAATAACCTGATCGTAGACCAACGTCGCGACATCCCTGTGCAAGCGGCTTAAGCACTGCACGTAACATTAGCTAGCGGATTAATTTGCCAACAGATTCAATACAAGAAAGTAGCCCTATGGAATTAGAAGCAATGAAACAAGCCGTTGTTGACGCGCTTGAAGACATCAAAGGCTATGACATCACCGTAATGGATGTTCGTAAATTAACCTCCATGGCAAGTTACATGATCGTGGCAAACGCTAGCTCATCCCGCCAAACTAAGGCGTTGGCCAATAACGTTATTGTGAAGTTAAAAGAACTTGGTGTTGAAGCGCGTGGCACTGAAGGTGAGCGCGAAGGTGAATGGGTACTAGTTGATCTGGGCGATATTATTGTTCACATCATGTTGCCTGCAACCCGTGCTTACTATAACTTAGAGCAACTCTGGGGCGCTGCCGAAGGCAATCGCCACATCACCAACGACACCAAAGCGTCTTAAACTCCTATCGCTTTAATCGCAAGCTCATGTCATCATGAAAATACGCATCATCAGTGTTGGTCACAAAATGCCAACTTGGGTGGAGCAGGCTTGTGCCGAATACATCAAACGCATGCCGCGTGAAGCCAGCGTAGAAATCACCGAAATTAAACCAGACAAACGCGCCGCAGGTAAAAACGCTACCGTTGTTCAAGAAGCCGAAGCTAAGCGCATTTTAGAAGCTTGCGGCAAAGATTATGTTGTCGCGCTTGATGAGCACGGGGCAGAAGTACCCACCCTGCAATTGGCTGAGCGTATGACTGGATGGCTAGGCAATGGGCGTGATGTTTGCCTGATTATTGGCGGCGCAGATGGCCTTCATCCGGATATCAAGAAAAATGCCGATTGGCTTTGGAGCTTATCCAAGCTTACTTTGCCGCATGGCATGGTGCGTGTTGTGCTCGCTGAGCAACTTTATCGCGCTTGGTCGGTCATTAATCATCATCCCTATCATCGAGAGTAATCGCAGCGTCGCGACTCAAAATACACCATGCGAAAATACAATAAATCTTTAGTATGGTTTCGCCGAGATCTTCGTGACTACGACCACGCCGCGCTTTATCATGCGCTCAAAAATTCCAATCAAGTGTTTTGTATATTCATTTTTGATACTGAAATTCTTGATCAATTACAAGATAAAGCTGACCGGCGTGTTGAGTTTATTTGGGCGAGCCTAAAAGAACTTAAAGCAGTATTTCAAAAGCATGGCGGCGACTTGATTGTTGAGCATGGCATTGCTAAAGAGGTTGTTGTTAAACAAGCGCAAAAATTAGGCGTTGAAGCTGTGTTCAGCAACCGAGATTACGAACCAAATGCAGTAGCGCGAGATGCCGACGTCGCTGAAAAACTAGCGACATTCAATATTGAGTTTCATCAATTTAAAGACCAGGTCTTATTTGAAAACGACGAAGTCCTGACCCAGCAAGGCAAGCCTTATGGCGTGTTTACTCCTTATAAAAATGCACATCTCAAAAAGCTCGATGATTTATATTTGCAAGCCTATCCAGCTGATCAATACGTCCAGAATTTAGCTCAGCATCAAGCGAATGACATGCCTAGTTTAAGTGAGATAGGCTTTCAACCAACCAATCTTAGCCAAATGAAGTTACCCACAGGGATGTCGGGCGCGCTAGAACTGTTTGAGGACTTCAAAGAACGGATTGCTCACTACCAAGATGCGCGTAATTTTCCTGCAGTCAAAGGCCCCTCTTATCTTTCGGTACATTTACGCTTTGGCACCATTTCCATTCGTCATCTTGCAAGAACCGCAAAAAATACCGCGGGGGCTGGCGCGGAAACCTGGCTCAATGAGCTGATTTGGCGAGACTTTTACTTTCAAATTTTGCATCACCATCCCAGAGTGGCTCATGGTAAAGCCTACAAAGCCGAGTTCAACGCCTTGCCATTCCCCAACAACCAAACGATTTTCCAAGCATGGTGTGATGGAAAAACTGGCTATCCGCTAATCGATGCGGCGATGCGACAACTTAACCAAACCGGCTATATGCACAATCGATTACGTATGGTGGTTGCTAGCTTCTTGGTGAAGGATTTATTAATTGACTGGCGCTGGGGCGAGCGTTATTTCGCAGAAAAGCTCATTGATTTTGATCTAAGCGCCAATAATGGCGGTTGGCAATGGGCGGCCTCAACAGGCTGCGATGCGCAGCCTTGGTTTAGAATTTTTAACCCGATTACGCAATCTGAAAAGTTTGATGGCGCTGGCAAATTCATCCGTAAATACATCCCTGAATTGACCGCTTGTGACGACAAAGAAATTCATGCGCCCTGGCTAATTCCAGCACTCAGACAAGCCATGCTCAATATCCATATTGGCAAAACTTACCCCGTTCCAATTGTCGACCATGCCACACAAAGAAATTTAGCGCTCAGCCTGTATAAGGCTGCTGGGGAACCCACTTTAATACAAAATTAAATTGATAGACACAAACTCGCTACTAAGCTAAGCTAACATTAGCTGAATAAGGGTTTTACTAAACTCAGCACTTAAAGATTGGAAATAAAATGCTAAAAAAATTCTTATCAATTGCTATTCTAAGTTTGATTACATTGATGGCCGGTTGTACTTCCCTGGACAATAGAGATCCGTTAGAAGGCATTAATCGCGGCGTTTACAAGTTCAATGACGTTTCAGACAAAGCTCTATTTAAACCAATCGCTGGGGCTTATAAAGCTGTGATGCCACCCCCTGTTAGAGGTGGCGTGAATAATTTCTTTTTAAACTTAAAAACATTCGTCACTGCGGTGAACCAAGCATTCCAATTTAAATTCAATAAAGCAGCTGAGAGCGCTGGTCGCTTTCTAATTAATAGTACATTGGGTATTGCGGGCTTATTTGATGTCGCATCCACCCAAGGCATACCGCAATACAATGAAGACTTTGGCCAAACGTTAGGTTATTGGGGGGTCGGCAATGGCGCATATCTAATGTTACCTTTTTTTGGCCCAAGCACACTGCGTGATACTACTGGCTTAGTTGCTGATAATTTTTTCATTGATCCGATAGCTTATGTTGATGATCCAAGAACGCGCAATATTCTTAGAGGTACAAGATTCATTGATAAGCGAGCAGAGTTACTTCCTGGAAGCGATTTGCTAGATGAGGCTGCATTGGATCCATACAGCTTTATGCGTGATGCCTACTTACAAAGACGCGCAAACCAAGTAGCTGATGGCAAAGTCACAATTAATTACGATGGATTTGAGCCTGACAACTCTACAAAAGTTAGATAAATAACTTAAGCAACCTGTGCTAATTCACATTAAAAAAGCTAGATTTCAATCTGGCTTTTTTAATGTGAAAAACGTTGAACTACTCTCCAGCGACCGTCATGTTTTCTATCAATACAGATCCAATCTGTTTAGAGCCCTGCACTAAAACGTCATTCCCTATGGCGACAATCTGCTGAAACATATCAGCTAAATTACCTGCAATCGTTATCTCTTCCACTGCATGCACAATCACGCCATTCTCAATCCAAAATCCTGCCGCCCCGCGTGAGTAATCCCCAGTCACCATATTAATACCATGCCCGAGCAACTCTGTTACCAACAAGCCAGTACCCATGGTTTTTAGCATGCCATTAAAATCCAGATCACCATGACTCACAATTAAATTATGGTTGCCCCCAGCATTCCCTGTGCTTTGCATACCTAACTTGCGTGCCGAGTAGCTCGACAACACATAACCTTGTAACACCCCATCTTTCACTAAAGTACGTGGCGTTGTCGCCACACCTTCATTATCAAAAGGACTACTCGACAAGCCGTGCAATAAATGAGGCTGCTCTTCAATCGTGACACATGGCGACATCACTTGCTTACCTAAGCTATCGAGCAAAAACGAAGATTTTCGATACAAACTTCCACCAGAAATCGCTGAGATTAAGTGCGAAATTAAACCCGATGATAAAGAAGCATCAAACATTACCGGCACTTGGGCGGTTTTAATACGCCGACTATTTAGTCTTCTTACCGTGCGCTCACCCGCCAAACGCCCAACATATTGCGCGGACTCCAAATCATCCGCTGACCTTGCCGTGCTATACCAATAATCACGCTGCATATTGTCTTGGCCATCATCGGCGATCACCGAGCAGCTCAAACTATGGCGCGAACTTGCATATCCTCCATTAAAGCCATGCGAATTGGCATAAGCGAACATGCCTTCATAAGTGGAAACTGAAGCCCCTTCAGAATTAGTGATTCGCACATCCACAACTCGCGCTTCGGCCTCACAGACCTTAGCCAGTTCAATCGCATCATCCACCGTAATACTCCAAGGATGGTGCAAATCTAAATCAGGAATATTTTTCGCCATTAAAGCCCCATCCGCCAAACCACAAAACTCATCTTTTGCGGTGTAACGGGCAATATTACAAGCTGCGGCTACGGTATCTTTAAGCGCCTGAGGGGAAAGGTCAGAAGTACTCGCGTGGCCTTTTTGCTGGCCGAAGTAAACGCCCACTGAAACGCCTTTATCGCGGTTATATTCGATGGTTTCTGTTTCATTCATCCGCACCGAAACATTCTGACCAAAGCCCAAACTCACTTCTGCCTCTGCGGCGCTCGCGCCTGCCTCTTTTGTGAGGCGTAAAACCGTCTCGCTCATCTCTTGCAATTGCACTAAGGAATAACTAAATCTTGGCTCACTCATGGGCTTGATACCGTTCTCATTCAAAGGATGTTCTAAAAACTGCTATCATATCGCACTATGAGACCCAAAAAGATAGATCCCAATGCTGAAGAGGTTGATTTAATCGAACCGATCAGCAAGACCAAACTGAAAGCTGAAGCTGATGCCCAACAAGAGCTCGGCGTAAAGTTAGTGGCTTTGCCCAACAGCAAACTATCCCAGCTCGATTTGCCTGAACGTTTAGTGGATGCCATCCATGAAGCAAAACGTATCACCGCGAATGGCGCCACACGCCGCCAGAAACAATATATTGGCAGTTTAATGCGCGAGATTGATATTGCCCCTATCGTTGAGCAAATGGAAAAATGGGAAGGTAAAAATACGGCTGAAAATGCTTACTTTCATAATTTAGAACGTTGGCGTACTCGCCTGATTGAAGATGAAAGTGTCCTTGCAGAATTTATACAACAATATCCCAATATTGATAGCCAACAAATCCGTACCTTAATACGCAATGCCCGCCGAGAGGCTTCATTAGCTAAGCCCCCAAAAAGTAGCCGTGAGCTTTTCAAACTGCTCAGAGAAATTACATCGGATGTCCAAGATACATCATGGCAGATAATGTTTTCGAAGAGAACCAAAATGACTAAGTGCTAGTACTGCTTAATTCAAAGTCATTTTGACTTCATGGTGCATGCGATTTCTCACGTAATCCACATCAACTGTTTTACCTGAGTACTGATTCACAGCCTTAGATAAGTCAGCGACCGTCAACAGCTTAGTCTCACCAATGCTGACTATAAAGTCGTCTTTCAATAGTCCAGCTTTTTCAGCGGCAGATCCATCAATCACTACCAGGATAAGCAAGCCATCTTTAACATCATCATCCTTTTCAGGCACTTTGACATGAACACCCATTGAAGGCTTGGCAATCTTTGCCCAATAGGAAGCAAAGTACGCATAACTAGCCCCAGCCTCAACTAGCGCCTGTCCTGTTCTTTTTGCTTCGCGCAACTGCTGAATCTTTGCACTTGCTGATGCTTTATCTGCGCGCTCGCTATAAACCAACACTATTTCAGCATGCGCTTTTTTCGCTTGTGGCAATGCCAATTCTGGCGCAACGCTTCCTGCTATAAAGTCTGAATAACCAATTAGCTCAAAGCCGCGTTCTTCCATGCGATGTTTATCTGCAATTTTGTCTGTGCCCGCATATATTTTTGGCGGTTCATCAGACACAATACGTTTAGCATTAGTTGGTCTGGACTCAACAAATGAACTCGTAAAGAAATTTTCATTGGCGACAATATCTTCTAAAGATTGCTTATCTTCAGCCATCGTAAGATTCACCATAGAAACATTGACCGCCAAAATGAGTCCTAACAAGCTGTAAGGTAATAAACGCATGGTGTTTCCTTTGTCATTAAAATGAGGATGACTACTAAGCCCCATAATATGGGATGATTTAACATTAAAATATCATTATCTCTGACCATCAGACAATCAAAATAATTCACATGTCAGCACAAACAATTAAAATTGGGCTTGTTTCAATTAGCGACCGCGCCTCCGCAGGCACCTATCAAGACCTTGGCTTGCCACACTTGCAGGAATGGCTAGGCAAAGCACTCATCACGCCTTGGCAAGCATTGACAAGACTCATTCCAGACGAAAAATCTGAAATTGAATTCACACTTAAAAAGCTTGTAGATGACGAAGGCTGTAGTTTGATTTTAACCACAGGCGGCACCGGTCCTGCAATACGCGACGTGACCCCTGATGCGACATTAGCGATTGCCGATAGAGAAATGCCTGGCTTTGGTGAGCAAATGCGTCAAATCAGCTTAAACTTTGTGCCAACGGCTATTTTGTCACGCCAAGTTGCGGTCATACGTAAGCAATGCCTGATTATCAACTTGCCCGGTCAACCCAAAGCCATCGCCCAAACCCTTGAAGGCTTAAAAGATGATGCAAACAAACAAACCGTGCATGGCATTTTTGCCGCAGTGCCTTATTGCTTGGACTTGATTGGAGCGCCATATATCGAAACCAATGCTGACATTGTTCAAGCATTTAGACCTAAATCAGCCGCTAAAAAATAAGAGATGAAAACACTATGCAACTAAATATTACCCCATATTACGCCGCGATATTGGCATTACTGTTTATTATCCTTTCTGTGAGAACCATCAAAACAAGGCGCGAACACAAAGTCGCGATTGGCGATGGCGGTGAAAAAAGCCTATTAAGAGCATCCCGCGTTCACGCTAATTTTTCAGAATATGTGCCATTTTCACTCCTGCTCATTGCCATGCTTGAGATGCAGTCATACTCGCAATGGATTATTCACAGTTTATGCATCGCGCTAGTTGCCGCGCGGACTGCTCATGCATTTGGGGTAAGCCAAGTCGATGAAAACTTCAAATTTAGAATTTTTGGCACAGCGACGACGATTAACATCATTGCCATTTGTGCGTTTTTGCTACTCGCAAAACCCTTTCTGATGAGCGCATAACAAGCGCTTCACTTATGCCAACTGAATTTAACATCATCGAAAAATACTTCACCCGCCCGAGCAAAAATGCTGACTTAGGCGTGGGCGATGATGCCTCGCTTATTCAAATCAGCGCAGGTCATCATCTAGCAGTTTCCGCAGACATGTTGGTTGCTGGTACGCATTTCCTCGCTAACTGTCCCGCTTATTTTGTCGGGTGGAAATCCCTAGCCGTGAACATTTCTGACATGGCGGCGATGGGAGCAACACCAAAATGGGCGACGCTTGCGATTGCTTTGCCAACTATTGACGAAACTTGGTTAGCTGAATTCTCACGCGGATTTTTTGCTTGCGCGGATGCCTTTGGCGTTAGCCTCATTGGTGGCGACACCACACGCGGCCCGCTCAACATTAGCGTGCAAATCATGGGGGAAGTGCCAATTGGCAAAGCACTCCGCCGAGACGGCGCAAAAGCGGGCGATGAAATTTGGGTGTCTGGCACATTAGGTGCAGCAGCGCTAGGCTTAGCGCAACTGAAAAATATACTGCCTGAAAACACTCTATCTGCCGAAGAAAAACAAAGCTGTATTGATAACCTTCAAGCTCCACAACCTAGGGTAGCTTTAGGTCTAACCTTGCAAGATATTGCCCATAGCGCAATCGATATTTCAGATGGCCTATTAGCCGATTTAGGCCATATTGTAGAGCGCTCAAAATTAGGCGCAAATCTATATTGGGAACTCATCCCACACGTTCATGTTGGCAATGGGATTGACACTTCCAGTCTTCAAAACCTATGCCTAGCTGGCGGCGATGATTATGAGTTATGCTTTACCGCGCCAGCCTCACAACATAATGCAATTGTAGCCATCGGTAAAAAACTGAATTTAAAACTTTCAGCGATTGGTGAAACGACTCAAAAGACCAATCTAAATCTTTATGATAAAAATCACCAACTCATCAAATTAAAAACCACAGGCTATGACCACTTCAGCTAAAACCATCACACCAAGCCTGCAGTTTTTACTGAGTCAACCTAGCCACTTTATTGCCTTGGGCTTTGGGACGGGACTGTCCCCAAAAGCACCTGGAACTGTTGGCACTATGGTTGGCCTACCTCTATTTTGGCTGCTCACATTCACCCCAGAGTCAACGCACTTAATAACGATCGCCGCTTTATTTTTAATAGGTATTCCACTTTGCACCCAAGTTGGCAATGCCCTAGGCGTATCAGACCACGGCAGTATTGTGTGGGATGAGATTGTCGCCATGATGCTCGTGCTCAAATTTACCCCAGAAAGTCCGCTTTGGTGGGCGGTTGCCTTTGCGCTTTTTCGACTATTTGATATTTGGAAACCAGTGCCTATCCGTCAATGCGATGCAAAACTCAAAGGCGGCTTTGGCGTGATGTTTGATGACCTACTTGCCGCCATTTTCGCCATTACCAGCCTGAAAGTAATATGTTTAGCCCTGAACTAAAAGCATTGTCACAAGAAGTCGGCGCGCTTTTGCTTGCCAAAAAACACGTGCTTACTTTGGCTGAATCATGCACTGGCGGCCTGATTTCTGCGCTTATCACCAACACCGCAGGGAGCTCAGCTTGGTTTGATAGCGGCTGGGTGTCTTACAGTAACCAAGCAAAACAAGATTTACTTAAAGTCAAAGAGATTACGCTCATGCAATACGGCGCAGTCAGCGAAAAAGTGGCAATGGAAATGGCAATTGGCGCGCTTCAGCAAGGCAGAGCGACTATTGCAGCAAGCGTGACAGGCATCGCAGGACCGGAAGGTGGCACACCGGCGAAACCTGTCGGCACAGTTTGCTTTGCTTGGACGAGTAATGATTTGCCTTCCATTAGCAAAACCTATTTATTCCAAGGCAATCGCGAGCAAATCCGCGAGCAATCCACCATCGCTTTGCTGTTTGGACTCAAAGAGTTACTCAGCTAACGTCCTTTAAAACGCACACCACCATATTATTTACAATTAATAGTGTACGTTCGTACAATGGTTTGCTAAAATTAAAAAACAACGCTAAAAAGCGCTTCAAAATAACTAATCAACGGTAATTAGTCCTAGTCTTAGCCTTACTTTTAGGCCTAAATTGTGGAATAATTACACTCTTGATTTGAAGACTTTTTTAGCAATTTTTATGGCGTAAAAAAGCCTAAACTCATCAAGATAAAACCAGAGGACATCATGGACGACAATAAAAGCAAAGCACTGGCAGCAGCACTTTCGCAAATCGAGAAGCAATTCGGCAAGGGCTCCATCATGCGCTTGGGGGACACGGAAGTCGCTCAGGACATTCAAGCTGTTTCAACCGGCTCACTTGGTCTTGATATTGCACTTGGCATTGGTGGCTTACCTCGTGGCCGCGTGATTGAAATCTACGGCCCAGAATCCTCTGGCAAAACGACACTCACGCTATCTGTGATTGCACAGATGCAAAAAGTAGGTGGAACTGCAGCGTTTATCGATGCTGA
>CAMCTR010000034.1 GCA_945878605.1 Candidatus Methylopumilus universalis
CATACTACGCCAAGCCAGGTCCAAGCGCTGTAGAAGTGAATGCGGTGTAATAAGTCAGGCGCATCAACAAGCCAACCGTCATTAAACACCAAGAATCCACTGATGACGGTGATCACGCCCAAAGCTAATAAAAGGTAAATGACAAGAGAGCCAGCAGGATTATGACCAACAAAAGGTTTGGAGCGACCTTGCAAGGTCTTCCATGCGTAGCGAACAGCACCTTCAGGATTGGGTGGGAAGCTTTTGAATTTCGCGTATCCAGTGCACAAAAAGCCCCAAAGGATACGGCTAACAATTAGGCCGCCAGCAACATAGCCAGCGTTGGTGTGGGTGATGCGATCCCACTCAGATTCGTGTGTATAAAATGCGACACCAAAGGCGATCACCAAAGACCAGTGAAAGATTCTGACGAAGGGATCCCAAACGTATCGCACTTATACTGACCGTTCTATTACTTAACTGTTAGCAAGTAAGCAATGAAATTGCCTTTTTCTTGTGCTGTGCAATCGCGACCGATGATGTCGTTACAATGTTTTGTGAAGTTCTTTTCAACAGTGTCAACTGATGTGAAACGTTTTTCGTTTGCAGCTGGTGCAAGTGGGCGAATTGGCTTGCTAGTGATAATGTGTTTGCCATTGTCAGCTGGGTTGGCTGTATGGCATGAAGCGCAAGCTACTTGTTTGCCTTTGATTGTTAGTTCGCGATTGAAGAAGTTCTTGCCATCTTCAGCAGATAAGCCAGTTGAAGCTGGATTGATGTTTTTTGCAATCACAGCATATTTGTTAGCAAGTATTTGTGCTGTTTCAACATCAGCGTTTGCGCTGAAAGCTGTAACGCTCAGTAGAGCTGCCAAGATAAAAGATAGTTTTTTCATTGTTGTTCCCTGTATCGATTTATTAAAAGCACGCCATCTTAAACACATTAAGTGTGAGCAATAAGCATACCAAGCTAGCAACTTACATTATATGGATAATATTGCATTTATGTTAACGAAATATGTCGTTTTGATAATATTCATAGATCTCACGATGTTTCACGTGAAACATCGTCGTTAAACATGACGTAATCGGCAGATTAAAGTAAGATACAGGCCTTTCGTTATTAAGCATTATTTGCATGCAATTTACAGAAAAATTTGATGTAATTGTGATTGGTGGGGGCCATGCGGGCACTGAAGCCGCGCTGGCGGCTGCGCGTATGGGCCAAAAAACACTATTACTTACCCATAACATTGAGACGCTAGGTCAGATGTCATGCAACCCATCTATTGGCGGGATTGGCAAAGGCCATCTTGTGCGCGAGATCGATGCGCTTGGAGGGGCAATGGCCGCTGCGACTGACGAGGGGGGCATCCAGTTTCGCACATTAAACTCCAGTAAAGGGCCTGCTGTGCGGGCAACACGGGCACAGGCTGACCGTATTTTATATAAAGCGGCTATTCGTCACCGTCTTGAAAACCAAGAAAATCTTTGGCTATTTCAACAGGGAGTCGATGACATTATTCTAGAAGGCGACAAGGTGACTGGCGTGGTCACCCAAATTGGACTTCGTTTCGAATCTAAAGCAGTTGTCTTAACCGCGGGAACCTTCTTAGCAGGCTTGATTCATGTTGGCTTAAGTCATTATCAGGCTGGACGCGCAGGCGACCCGCCTGCGATTTCTTTAGCGGCAAGACTCAGAGAGATCGGCTTGCCTGTGAGCCGCCTAAAAACAGGAACGCCCCCAAGAATAGATGGGCGCTCGATCAACTATTCATTGATGCAAGAGCAGCCGGGAGATAATCCTGTACCAGTATTTTCATTTTTAGGTAACGCGAGCCAGCATCCCAGACAGTTGCCGTGTTGGATCACCCACACCAATGAGAGAACGCACGATATTATTCGAAGTGGTTTAGACCGTTCACCGATGTACACCGGTGTTATTGAGGGCATAGGCCCGCGCTACTGCCCTTCTGTCGAAGACAAAATCCATCGTTTTTCCGATAAAGAGTCCCACCAAATTTTCTTAGAACCTGAAGGCTTGGAAACTAACGAAATCTACCCTAATGGTATTTCTACAAGCCTTCCTTTTGATATCCAGTATCAATTAGTTAGATCTATACGAGGGCTTGAGAATGCCCACATCCTGCGCCCAGGTTATGCAATTGAGTATGACTACTATGATCCGCGCGGCCTCAAAGATTCGTTAGAAACTAAAGCTGTCAAGGGTCTGTTCTTCGCAGGTCAAATTAACGGCACTACTGGCTATGAAGAGGCTGGCGCGCAAGGTCTGCTCGCTGGTGCAAACGCTGCTTTATTCGCCCAAGAAAAAGAGAGTTGGTGCCCAGGTCGCAATCAAGCTTATTTAGGCGTGTTGGTCGACGACTTAATCACGCGCGGTGTCACAGAGCCATACCGAATGTTCACCAGTCGTGCAGAGTATCGCCTGCAACTTCGTGAAGATAATGCGGATATTCGGTTGACTGAGGCGGGTCGTAAGATAGGGTTGGTTGATGATGTGCGCTGGGAAGCGTTCTCTCGTAAGCAAGAGGCTGTCTTGCAAGAGCAAGAGCGTTTGAAGACCACTTGGGTCCGTCCGGGCACGCTCCCAAAAGAGGATGCTGTTAGAGTGCTTGGTAAGGCCATTGAGCACGAATACTCGCTCTTCGAATTATTGCGTCGTCCAGAGTTAAGCTACGAAACATTGCTGAGTTTGCCAACAAGCGATCCGGTTGTAAGGTATGAAGATATTCCTGAGGATGTTCGCCAGCAGGTAGATATTGCAGCGAAGTATCAAGGTTATATCGATAGGCAACAAGAGGAAATCGAGCGCACATTATGCAGTGAACACACCAAGTTGCCCGAAGATATGGATTACTCGGATGTGCACGGCTTGTCGATTGAAGTTCAACAAAAGCTTGCGCAGCATAAACCTCAAACGATTGGACAAGCAGGCCGTGTATCCGGTGTGACTCCGGTGGCGGTTTCGTTATTGCTGGTGTATCTCAAACGTAAAAACCGAACAAAAAAAATAAATGTAGACGGTGAAAAGGTCGCGTGAGTCAGCAGGCCATACTCGAAAAAGGCATTAGAGATGCCAAGTTAGATATTTCAGAGCAAACACAAGGGAAACTGCTCGATTATTTAGCGCTGATGCAAAAGTGGAATAAGGTACATAACCTCACCGCTGTGCGTGATGCCGATGAAATGGTGACCTTGCATCTTTTGGATAGCTTGGTTGTATTGCCGTTTATTGATGCAAAGAGTTTACTTGACGTGGGCAGTGGCGCCGGGTTGCCGGGCATTCCCTTGGCCATCTGTTTGCCAGATTTAAAAGTCACGGTGATCGATTCCAATAATAAAAAAGTAAGTTTTATGCGCCAAGCCAAGGCGGAACTGGGAATCGCTAATTTAGAAGTGCTGGGCGGCCGGGTTGAGGATATTCCTGCCATTCGCAGTTTTGAAATCATTATTTCTCGAGCGTTTTCAGACTTGAGTTTATTTATTTCATTAACGCATCATCTTTTGGATGTGCAAGGGAAATGGCTGGCGATGAAGGGGGTATATCCTGAAGCGGAGCTCGCTGAGCTTGCAGAAAAAACAGGCGTCACTGCCTTAAAAGTAGAAGTATTGAATGTACCAGGGCTCGATGCACAAAGACACTTAGCGTTTTTGCCATATCACTCTAATAGCAATCTTTTAAAATAAAGTAGGTATCAAAATGAAGATATTAGCGATTACAAACCAAAAAGGCGGCGTGGGGAAAACCACAACTTGTGTCAATTTGGCAGCAAGTTTGGCTAGTTTCGGTAGTCGGGTATTGCTGGTTGATTTAGATCCACAAGGCAATGCAACAACGGGAAGCGGCATTGATAAAGCGCAGATGAAACATACAATCTATCACGTATTGATTGGGGATAAGACTATCGCTGAAGTGACGCAGAAAACTGACAAAGGTAATTTTGATGTACTGCCAGCCAATAGAGATTTAGCGGGTGCCGAAGTTGAGTTAGTTAATGAAATTGGACGGGAAACGAAGCTAAAAATAGCGTTGGCGGATATTAAAGGGCAATACGATTATGTGCTTTTAGACTGTCCCCCTGCCCTCAATTTGGTCACAGTGAATGCACTAACCGCGGCGCATTCGGTTATGATTCCAATGCAGTGCGAATACTACGCACTCGAAGGCCTGTCAGATTTAGTAAATACGATTAAGAAAGTGCGTACTCACCTTAACCCAACGCTTGAGATTGAGGGCTTGTTGAGAACAATGTTTGATAATCGCAATATGCTTGCGCAACAAGTTTCCGCGCAATTGGTTAGCCATTTTGGGGATAAGGTCTACAAGACAATGGTGCCACGTAATATTCGTTTAGCGGAAGCACCAAGTTATGGAATGCCAGCATTAATTTACGATAGAGCTTCCAAAGGTGCGCAATCGTACCTTGAGCTTGCAAAAGAAATTATCGAGCGACAAAAAGTAACGCAATAAATATTAGTATCAATTAAATTGGACGAAAAATGGTGAAACTTAAAGGTTTAGGGCGTGGTTTGGATGCCCTGTTGGTAAACGACGAACAGGCTAGCAATCAGTCTGATAGCTTGGGTACTTTGGCAGTAGAAAAATTACAACCAGGTAAATATCAACCAAGAACCCATATGGACCAGGCTTCATTAGAAAGTCTGGCGGACTCCATTCGCGCGCAGGGCATCATGCAGCCAATCGTTGTTCGACTCGTTGATGGTGACATGTATGAAATTGTTGCCGGTGAGAGAAGGTGGAGAGCGTCACAGATTGCTGGTCTAACAGAAGTACCTGTCATCATTAGAGAAATCGCTGATGATGTGGCCTTGGCAATAGCGTTGATTGAAAATATTCAGCGTGAGAACTTGAGTCCCATCGAGGAAGCAAACGGTATCCAGCGATTAATCAACGAGTTTGATATGACGCATGAAACCGCAGCGAAAGCCGTGGGACGTTCACGCAGTGCCGTGACGAACCTGCTTAGATTGCAAAATCTTCACGCAGTGGTTCAAGAGATGTTAGCCATGGCTAAGCTTGATATGGGACATGCACGGGCCTTACTATCACTCGATGGCGCTATGCAAATTTCCGCCGCCGAGGAGATCGTGCAGAACCAATTATCGGTGCGCGGTGCTGAGCAATTGGTGAAGCGTTTGTTAAACCCAGCAACGACACCAGTTAAAGCGCCTGTTAAAGATCGAGATGTTTTGCGATTGCAAGAAACCCTTGCTCAAAGCTTGGGTGCGACGGTAACGATTGAATGTAGCAAAAACGGCTCTGGTACCCTAAAAATCCGTTATGCAAGCCTTGATCAGTTGGATGGAATTATTTCAAAAATTCATTAAAAAATTCAACCGCTAGACTTGACTTAAAATGAATAAAACAAGACAATCGCGGACTTCGCAGATTTAGATTTGTGCTGTTTTATATAAAAATTAACAAAAAATGGAAAATATTAAAACAGCACAAGTCTATAAGCAGATGCTGAAATGGCAGCTGATAGCCACCATCTCAGTCGCGGTGATTGCTTATATTTTGGCTGAGAGTATGGGCGTTGTTTCAGGTGAACACGTAGCAGTTTCAGCTTTGGCAGGCGGGATGTCAGCAGTACTTGGCGGTCTTGCAGGCGCAATGATTGCTAGAAACGGGGATAAGAAAAATAACGCGGGTTCCATCCTCATCACCATGCTAAAAGCAGAGGCGGTGAAGATTTTGGTCATTGTCCTGTTGTTGTTCCTCACGTTTAAGTTATACAACGAACATTTGGTTCCAATCGCTTTAATTTTGGGCTTGGCGGCATCAGCCATATTGTCTGGCGCGGCTTTTATTGGTTTAGATAAAAAATAAAGATAGACGCAAGTTATTAAGGGTTTGATTTATGGCAACTGAACACGCATTAACACCATCGGGCTACATTGAGCATCATCTATCATTTAACAGCCAATCGATAGGTAATGGGTCATTTTGGACAATACACGTAGACACGCTCGTGATGTCAGTGGCATTAGGTATTATCGCGATAGGTTTGATTTGGTTAGTGGCACGTGGTGCAACAGCTGGCGTGCCAACTAAGCGTCAAGCTTTTATGGAACTGGTATTTGACTTCGTGGATGATCAAGTTAAGAACATCTACCATGGCAATCGTCATACATTCATTGCCCCAGCAGCACTGACGGTGTTTGTTTGGGTGTTTATGATGAACGCGATGGACTTTTTGCCAATCGATATCGTTGCAAAATACATCGTTGAGCCAATTGGCGGTGAACATACCTTCTGGCGCTCAGTTCCAACTTCAGACATCAACACCACTTTCGCACTAGCGCTGACAGTTTGGTTCTTAATGATCTTCTTTGCCATTAAGTCAAAGGGTCTTGGTGGCTGGATTCATGAGTTGTTTTGTTCACCATTCGGCACGAACCCATTGGTTTGGCCTGCAAACTTCTTATTCAACTTAATCGAATACGTATCAAAACCGCTCTCTCATTCATTGCGACTTTTCGGCAATATGTATGCGGGTGAGGTGATCTTCTTGTTATTGGGCCTATGGGCGGCTACGGGTGTAACAGGCACAATCGCAGGCGCAATTCTGGGCGCAGGCTGGTCTATTTTCCATATCTTGATTGTGGCGTTGCAAGCATTCATCTTTATGATGTTGACAGTTGTATACTTGGCCATGGCGCAAGAAAGTCATTAATCAATAGTTATTTTGTTTTTTTAGTAGTTTAGTAATTTAGTTTGTAATAGCAGTTAAGTAATATCCCTCAATTTGAAAGGAAACGTAATGGAAGCTGTTCAATATTTAGCAACAATTCAAGCATACACTGGCATTGGCATTGGCCTAATCATCGGTTTGGGCGCTGCTGGCGCTTGTATCGGTATTGGTATCATGTGTGCTAGCTTCTTGGAAGGCGCAGCTCGTCAACCAGAAATGATCCCAGCATTGCAAGGTAAAGTATTCTTGCTATTGGGTCTTATCGATGCTTCATTCATTATTGGTGTTGGTCTTGCAATGATGTTCGCATTTGCTAACCCACTATTAAGTGTTGTTCCTCACTAAGCTAACAAATTATATAAATTAGCTTAACTGGAGTCTGGGAGCAAAAATGGATATTAACTTTACACTGGTAGCACAAGCGATTGCATTCTTTGTGCTCATCGTGTTCACCATGAAATTTGTGTGGCCACCTTTGCTAAATGCAATCGAAACACGTCAGAAAGAAATCGCTGATGGTTTGGCTGCTGGTGAAAAAGGCCGCGCTGAATTAGAGCAGTCTTCAAAGCGTGCAACTGAAGCACTTGATGTCGCTAAGGTAAAAGCATCTGAGATCTTGGCGCTTGCTGAAAAGCGTGCGACACAAATCGTGGAAGATGCTAAAGGTACAGCTAAAGCTGAAGGCGATCGCATTATCACTGGTGCAAAAGCTGAAATCGAGCAAGAGATTAATCGCGCTAAAGAAGGCCTACGTCAACAAGTGTCGACGTTAGCTATCGCAGGCGCTGAAAAAATCTTGCGTAAAGAAATTGACGCTAAAGCGCACGCAGAGATTTTAACTGCAATCGCTAAAGAGCTTTAGGAGGCCTTGGTAAATCATGGCTGAAGCGATAACAATAGCAAGACCTTATGCCACAGCGGTTTTCCGCTTGGCTAAGGAAAAAAAAGCACTAGCCAAATGGTCAGAAGAGTTGGCTTTCATCGGTGCAGTTTCTGATAATGCACAAGTAAAAGCTTTAATCGACGATCCTAAGTTACCTTCGAGTGAACTTGAGCGCGCCCTACTCGCCATTTTTGATGGCAAGTTAAGCGATGCGGCAGTCAATTTGGTGAAGTTACTAGTTGAGAATGATCGACTTGTCATTGTTGCCGACATTGTTGCTGCGTTTGAGGAATTAAAAGCACTCGATGAAGGTACGCTAGAGGCTGAATTAACAGTGGCTTCAAAACCAACAGATGCACAAGTTAAAGCTTTAGTTAAGCAACTTGAAGTGAAGTTTGGTAAAAAAATTGAGGCTCAAGTGAAATTGGATCCTGAATTGATTGGTGGGATCAAAATTGTAGTGGGCGATACAGTGATCGATGCATCAGTACGCGGCCAATTACAGTCACTTGCATATACGCTTAAAGGTTAGACACTTAAAAGTTTAGACCATCATAGGTCAGGAGACATAAAAATGCAGTTATCAACATCAGAAATCAGTGAACTGATTAAAAGTCGTTTAGAGAACTTCTCGACGACCGCTGAAGCTCGTACCCAAGGTACAGTTGTTTCAGTGACGGACGGTATTGTTCGTGTTCACGGCCTATCAAATGTAATGGCCGGTGAAATGATCGAGTTCCCAGGCAACACATTCGGTTTGGCTTTAAACCTTGAGCGTGACTCAGTGGGTGCGGTTGTTCTTGGTGATTACGAACACATTACAGAAGGCGACATATGTAAATGTACGGGTCGCATTTTGGAAGTGCCAGTAGGCCCAGAACTTATCGGTCGTGTGGTTGATGCGCTAGGTCGTCCAATCGACGGCAAGGGCCCAATCAACGCAAAAATGACTGACAAAATTGAAAAAGTTGCGCCAGGTGTGATTGCACGTAAATCAGTTTCACAACCAGTGCAAACGGGTATTAAAGCGATTGACGCGATGGTGCCAGTTGGCCGTGGTCAACGTGAGTTGATTATTGGTGACCGTCAAACAGGTAAGACTGCAGTTGCCATTGATGCGATCATCAATCAAAAGGGTCAAAACATGACCTGTATTTACGTAGCGATTGGCCAAAAGGCTTCAACCATCGCTAACGTGGTACGTAAACTTGAACAGTATGGCGCGCTTGATTACACCATCATTGTTGCGGCTTCAGCATCTGACTCTGCAGCCTTGCAATTTATTGCGCCGTACTCAGGTTGTACGATGGGTGAATACTTCCGTGATCGTGGTCAAGACGCATTGATCATTTACGATGATTTGACAAAACAAGCGATTGCTTACCGTCAAATCTCTCTACTACTTCGTCGTCCACCAGGCCGTGAAGCTTACCCAGGTGACGTGTTCTATCTTCACTCACGTTTGTTAGAGCGTTCTGCACGTGTAAACGAAGCGTATGTAGAAAAATTCACCAATGGTGAAGTTAAAGGTAAAACAGGTTCATTGACTGCATTGCCAATCATTGAAACACAAGCGGGTGACGTTTCTGCATTCGTGCCAACTAACGTGATTTCAATTACCGACGGTCAGATCTTCTTGGAAACAGACTTGTTCAACGCTGGTATCCGTCCTGCGATTAACGCTGGTATTTCAGTGTCTCGCGTTGGTGGTGCTGCGCAAACTAAGGTGGTTAAGAAGCTTGGCGGCGGTGTTCGTTTGGCACTTGCGCAATACCGTGAATTGGCAGCGTTTGCTCAGTTTGCTTCTGATTTGGATGAAGCAACACGTAAGCAACTTGAACGCGGTCGCTTAGTTACAGAGTTGATGAAGCAAGCACAATACTTACCACTATCTGTTTCAGAAATGGCAATCAGCTTGCAAGCAGCTAACAAGGGTTACTTGGACGATGTGCCAGTTACTAAAGTATTGGCATTTGAATCTGCATTGCACGCATTCATTAAAGCTAAATACAAAGGCTTGGTAGAGCGTATTGAATCAACTTTAGATCTATCAAAAGAGGATGACAAAGAATTGACATCAGCTATTGAAGATTTCAAAGCAAATAGCGCTTATTAATTCGTACTCAAGCTGGAGCTAAATAATGGCTGGTAGTAAGGAAATTAGAACCAAGATCAAAAGTGTAGAAAATACACGTAAGATCACTAAAGCCATGGAAATGGTGGCGGCATCGAAAATGCGTAAAGCGCAGGAACGTATGCGCGCTGCCCGTCCATACGCAGAAAAGATTCGCAATGTAGCGGCGCACATGTCACATGCTGAGCCTGAGTACAAGCACCCTTTCTTAGTTAAACGTGAGGGCGTTAAAAACGTCGGCGTGATCATTGTCACTTCAGATAAAGGTTTGTGCGGTGGCTTAAACACTAACGTGTTGCGCGTTGCGATCAATCAAATGCAAGCTTGGGAAGCTGAAAAACTTTCTGTACAGGTGTGTGCAATCGGTAACAAGGGTTTAGGCCTCATGAACCGGATGAGTGCAAATGTGAAATCGCAGATGACTGGTTTGGGCGATGCACCGCAGATGGAAAAGCTTATTGGCCCAATTAAAGTGATGTTAGATGCTTACGTTGCTGGCGAAATTGATCAGTTGTATGTTGTGTACAACAAATTCATTAACGCGATGAAACAAGAAACGAAATTAGAGCTACTACTCCCACTTTCAGGTGAAAGCCTTGGTGCACCTAAAGGTCACTGGGATTACATCTACGAGCCAGATGCGCAAGTGGTGATTGATGATTTGATGGTTCGTTATGTTGAATCAGTCATTTATCAAGCAGTCGCTGAAAACATGGCATCTGAGCAAAGTGCTCGTATGGTAGCAATGAAAGCAGCGTCTGATAATGCGAAGACTGTGATTGGCGAATTGAAACTGGTTTATAACAAAGCGCGTCAAGCAGCGATTACGAAAGAAATTTCTGAAATCGTGGGTGGTGCGGCAGCGGTATCGGGTTAATAACGACATCAATATCGAATATAAATATCGAATTAAGCATAGATGGGGATCATTAAGATGAGTCAAGGTAAAGTTGTACAGTGTATCGGCGCTGTTGTTGACGTGGAATTTCCACGTGACCAAATGCCTAAGGTTTATGAAGCCTTGGTACTAGACGAAGCAGGTTCTACAGCAGAAGTTGGCCTAACATTTGAAGTTCAACAGCAATTAGGTGACGGCATTGTGCGTACCATTGCGATGGGTTCAAGCGACGGTTTACGCCGCGGTATGTTAGTAAAAGCAACTGGCGCAGGTATTTCTGTACCAGTAGGCACAGCGACACTAGGTCGTGTGATGGACGTGCTAGGCCGTCCAATCGACGAAGCTGGTCCAATTGCAACAGACGAACGTCGCGAAATTCACCAACACGCACCTACTTTTGAAGAATTATCACCATCAGTAGACTTGCTAGAAACAGGCATCAAGGTGATTGACTTGGTCTGTCCGTTTGCTAAGGGCGGTAAAGTCGGTTTGTTCGGCGGTGCTGGTGTGGGTAAAACAGTTAACATGCTTGAACTCATTAATAACATCGCGAAAGAGCACTCAGGTTTATCAGTGTTCGCGGGTGTGGGTGAGCGTACGCGTGAGGGTAACGACTTCTACCACGAGATGGCTGAAGCGGGCGTTATCAAACTAGACAACATGTCTGAATCAAAAGTAGCGATGGTATTCGGTCAAATGAACGAACCACCAGGCAACCGTTTACGCGTTGCTTTGTCAGGTTTGACGATGGCTGAAAAATTCCGTGACGAAGGCCGTGACATCTTGTTCTTCGTGGATAACATCTACCGTTACACATTGGCTGGTACTGAAGTATCAGCGTTGCTAGGTCGTATGCCGTCAGCGGTGGGTTACCAACCAACATTGGCAGAAGAAATGGGTCGCTTACAAGAACGTATTACATCAACGAAGGTTGGTTCTATTACTTCTATTCAAGCGGTTTATGTTCCTGCGGATGACTTGACCGATCCATCACCAGCAACCACATTCCAACATTTGGACTCAACAGTTGTGTTGTCACGTGACATCGCTTCATTGGGTATTTACCCAGCGGTTGACCCACTTGACTCAACATCACGTCAATTGGATCCACTCGTTGTTGGTGAAGAACACTATGCAGTAGCTCGTAGCGTTCAACAAACCCTACAACGTTACAAAGAATTGCGCGACATTATTGCGATTCTTGGTATGGATGAGTTGGCACCAGAAGATAAATTGGCTGTTGCGCGTGCGCGCAAGATCCAACGTTTCTTGTCACAACCATTCCACGTCGCTGAAGTGTTTACTGGCGCGCCAGGCAAATACGTACCATTGAAAGAAACCATCAAAGGTTTCAAGGGTATTGTGAACGGTGATTACGATCACCTACCAGAACAAGCGTTCTACATGGTTGGTGCGATTGAAGAAGCTGTAGAAAAAGCTAAAACTCTGTAATTTGCTATAAAAAATAGCTAAACAGACAGAAAGCAAATAGGTAAAAATATGGCAACAACAATACAAATCGATGTAGTCAGTGCTGAAGAATCAATCTTTTCAGGTGAGGCAGCGTTCGTTGTCGCACCTGCATTGATGGGTGAAGTTGGTATTTATCCACGTCACACGCCGATGCTTACAAGTATTAAGCCAGGTGCGTTACGGATTAAATTAGCAGATGGCAATGAACAATTAATCTTTGTTTCTGGTGGTATTCTAGAGGTTCAACCAGGCCTTGTGACCGTACTTGCTGATACAGCGATTCGTGGTCATGACTTGGATGAAGCAAAAGCGTTAGAAGTTAAACGCCTTGCAGAAGAAACCTTGAAGAGCAACGCGAGCGAAGTTAATTACGCATTGGCACAAAGCGAGTTAGTTGAAGCCTTGGCTCAACTTCAAGCGATTGCTAAGTTACGTAAAACAACGCATTAAGCAACATTGTTTTAAAGCATATAAAGAGGCAGCCGAGGCTGCCTTTTTTGTTATGTAGGCCTGATTCCATTACAATGAAGCACGTACCGTAAAACCATAAGTCATTATTCAATTATGAGTATAAAAAATCTGAACATTGTAATTCTTGCTGCGGGTAAGGGCACACGCATGCAGTCCGTGATCCCTAAGGTATTGCACCGCCTAGCAGGAAAGCATTTGTTGGCGCACGTGATTGATGCCGCGAAGGCGCTGAACCCAAGCAAGATGGTCGTGGTGTATGGGTACGGCGGTGATGCCGTGCCGAAGGCATTTACACTGGAAGACATCGCATGGGTCGAACAAAAGGAGCAGCTCGGGACCGGTCACGCCATGTTACAGGCGGTTCCACATCTAGACGACAATGGCACTACCCTCATCTTATTGGGGGATGTCCCACTCCTCAATCTGCAGAGTTGCTTGTCGCTTCTTGAGAAGACCGAAGCCCTTGGCCTCTTAACGGTGACTAAGCAAAATCCAACAGGCTATGGCCGTATCCTTAGAAACCATCAGCAACTCATACTCGCGATCGTTGAGCATAAGGATGCCACTGACGCGCAAAGGGCCATCGCTGAAGTGAACACCGGCATTATCGCGGTCAATAATAAAAATTTAAAAGCATGGTTATCAAAGCTCAGCAATCACAATGCGCAGGGCGAGTATTACCTAACTGACATTGTCGCAATGGCCGTCAATGATGGCTTGAATGTGGTAGCGGAGATCACCCATGACGAGGCCTCGGTTGAGGGGGTTAACTCTAAGGCAGACCTAGCAGGC
>CAMCTR010000035.1 GCA_945878605.1 Candidatus Methylopumilus universalis
GCAATTCAATCCGTATTGTTCTTCCGTAACAGCAAACAAGCCCGCGGCGAACGCCTGCGTTTAGCACTTGAAGCACTCGGCCCTATCTTTGTGAAGTTTGGGCAAATGCTCTCAACCCGTCGCGATTTAATACCACTCGACATCGCTGACGAACTCGCCAAGCTGCAAGACCAAGTGCCGCCATTTGAATATTCGCTAGTTGAAAACATCTTAATTGAGACCTACAATAAACCTGTTGATCAAATTTTCAGCCAATTTGATGTAACGCCCATTGCCAGCGCCTCTGTCGCGCAAGTGCATTTTGCCCACTTAATGGATGGTAAGCCAGTGGCCGTCAAAATCTTGCGTCCAGCTATTGCTAGCGTTATCCAAAAAGACATTAAGTTGCTTGAGGTTGCGGCTTGGCTCATTCAAGCCCTTCTTGCTGACGGCAAAAGACTTCGCCCGCGTGAGGTGGTGGAAGACTTTTCACAACACATCAACAATGAACTCGACCTCATGCTTGAGGCGGCGAATTGCAGTTTATTGGGCCGCAACTTCCCGAACAGCCCTCTGTTACAAGTTCCAGAGGTTTATTGGGATTGGTGTCATGAGCAAGTCATGGTGATGGAGCGCATGAACGGTACGCCGGTAAGTCATGTTGATAGATTACGTGAGATGGGTCTTGACATCCCAAAGCTTGCGCGTGATGGTGTAGAGATTTTCTTCACGCAAGTTTTTCGCGATGGCTTCTTTCATGCCGACATGCATCCAGGCAACATTCAGGTGGCAGACGACGGACGCTACATCGCGCTGGATTTTGGCATCATGGGCACACTCACAGAGAGCGACAAACATTATTTAGCGCGCAATTTCTTAGCCTTCTTCCGTCGTGATTACCGTGAGGTTGCGCAAGCGCATATTGAATCAGGTTGGGTGCCAAGCGATGTTTCTATCGACCAATTTGAAACCGCTATTCGCGCGGTATGCGAGCCGATATTCAATAAGCCGCTTAAAGACATATCATTTGGCCGCGTGCTGATTCGCTTGTTCCATACCGCGCGAAGATTTGGCTTAATCGTTCAGCCACAGCTGACTTTGCTTCAAAAAACCTTATTAAATGTTGAGGGTTTGGGCCGTGATTTAGATCCTGAACTAGACTTGTGGAAAACAGCGCAACCGTTTCTTGAGCGTTGGATGAGCGAACAACTCGGCTGGCGAAGTGTAATAAAACGTATTAAAGCAGAAGCACCACATTGGGGTGCAGTGTTACCAACATTACCACGAAAAATTGACGCGTTTTTAACGCAAGATTTTGAGAAAAACCAGCACCTTAAAAACCAGCTCGCTGAACTAAAAGAAGCGCATCAACAACAAAATCGACTGATTAATTTATTGGGGCTTACTGTTTTAAGTCTTTTAGTCATTGGCGTTTGGGTGTTAAGTTAAAAAGAGATTAAGCACTAAACAGAGCATTAACAAAGCATTAACAAAGCTAGGCAAGCCTCGTTTTGTTAATGCTCTGCAAGTTATTTTCTGCAAGTTATTTATTGTCTAGCCACTTTGAAAACACGAAAAGAACTAAGCTCACCACCACCACAATCCCTATTAATGTTGCAATTCCCTGCCATCCGAAAAACATATTATTATCCTCTACGCCTATTGTTGTTATAAAAATTACACCACTTAATTGTGCCACAGATTTAATCAAAATTGATAGCAAGGCAGGTTGATGAAAATTTTATTCTGGCGTTTGGCATTCCAGTCTGGCTAAGCTACAATTAACTCTTAGCTTTCTGAGTTTTAAACCTATTTTGCGAAGTTGCTCCTGCAGCCCCACACACTCCAATGACTTGCCGCGTTCTTTGACGCTTGCTCTGCCTGCCTAAACATGAACTCCCCAAAAAAATTATTCATCAAAACCTTTGGTTGCCAGATGAACGAATATGACTCATCACGCATGGCGGATATGCTCTCCTCATCGGATGGCATGGTGACCACAGACGTTGTTGAAGATGCCGATGTGATTTTGCTCAACACCTGTTCAGTGCGTGAAAAAGCTGAAGACAAAGTATTTAGCCACTTAGGTCGATTTGTTGCGCTAAAAGAGAGAAATCCAAACTTAGTGATTGGCGTTGGTGGCTGTGTCGCTTCACAAGAAGGCGACAACATCATCAAGCGTGCGCCTTATGTGGACATCGTCTTTGGCCCGCAAACCCTGCACCGCCTGCCCGAGATGATTAAGAACAAGCAATCCAGCGGCGCATCGCAAGTAGATATTAGCTTCCCCGAAATTGAAAAGTTTGACCATTTACCTCCGCCACGCGTTGAAGGAGCGAGTGCGTTTTTAAGTATCATGGAAGGGTGTAGCAAATACTGTACGTTCTGCGTGGTGCCTTATACGCGCGGCGAAGAGGTTTCCCGGCCATTTGAAGATATTCTGACCGAAGCGATTCAGTTGGCAGAGCAAGGCGTTAAAGAAATCACCCTGCTTGGGCAAAACGTCAACGCTTACCGCACAGAATATCAAGGCGGCACGGCTGATTTAGCATTGCTTATTGAAACGATTGCTGAGATCCAAGATATCGAGCGCATACGGTTTACCACCAGCCACCCGAATGAAATGAATGAGGAATTGATTAACTGCTTCGCCCATGTCCCAAAACTTGCTGCACAACTACACTTGCCTGTGCAAGCTGGAAGCGACCGTATTTTGATGGCGATGAAGCGAAATTACACAACGCTACAGTTTAAATCTATCATTCGCAAATTACGCGTAGCTAATCCCAACCTTACATTCTCATCTGACTTTATTATTGGCTTCCCAGGCGAAACCGAAGCTGACTTTGAGGCCACAGTAAAACTCATGCAAGACGTCGGCTTTGATGCAAGCTTTAGCTTTTTGTATAGCCCCCGCCCTGGTACGCCAGCCGCATTTTTAAAAGACGATGTCACTGAAGCAACGAAACTAACACGCCTAGATAAGCTGCAAGCCATTAATGAAGCCCAAGCCAAAGTAATTTCCCAAGCCATGCTTGGGACTGAACAACGCGTTTTAATTGAAGGGGTATCTTGGAAAGACCCATCATTGCTTGCTGGCAAAACCGACAATAACCGCGTGGTGGATATTAAAGGCGACGCTAAACTCATCCACCAGTTTGTGAATGTAAAAATTACTGATGTTTCTAACCCGCGCCGTTTAGTCGGCATGATTGTTTAATAGGCTTTTGAATTGACGATTGAATAATGGAAATCACCTTACAGCCAGAAGATAACCACCGCCTCGCCAATTTGTGCGGGCCGCTTGATGAAAATCTCAAACAGATTGCATCCGCCTTAGACATTGAAATCGCACGACGTGGCGCTCATTTCAAACTTACAGGCGATAAAGACAATACGCGCCTCGCGGCACAGCTTTTAGAAAACTTCTACAAACGCTCTAAACAAGCGATTGAATTAGAAGATATTCAATTGGGCTTAGTTGAAGTAAACAAACTTAATCCAGATACCGTCATTACCGCGGCGATGCCAACATTAATGACGCGGCGTGCTGACTTGCATGGTCGTACGCCTCGCCAAGTGAGTTATTTGCAACAAGTGCAAGATTACGACATCACCTTTGGCATTGGCCCAGCCGGCACAGGCAAAACCTACCTCGCTGTCGCTTGTGCGGTAGATGCACTCACGCGTGACAAAGTCAAAAAAATTGTGCTTGTTCGCCCTGCGGTTGAAGCGGGCGAGAGATTGGGTTTCTTGCCCGGCGACTTATCACAAAAGGTTGATCCTTATTTACGCCCATTATACGACGCACTTTATGATTTGGGCGGCTATGACAGCGTGAACAAAATGTTTGAACGTGGCGCCATTGAAGTTGCGCCGCTCGCCTATATGCGTGGCAGAACGCTTAATCAAAGCTTTATTATTTTGGATGAAGCGCAAAACACCACGCCTGAACAAATGAAGATGTTTTTAACCCGAATCGGCTTCGGTACTAAGGCAGTAATTACGGGTGACGTGACACAAATTGATTTGGGACGTGGCCAAAAAAGCGGCTTAGTCGAAGCGCAACAAGTGCTTAAAGACATCAAAGGCATTGCATTTACGCACTTCTTATCCGAAGACGTGGTGCGCCATCCTTTAGTACAAAAAATCGTGAACGCCTACGAGAAATATGACGCGACAAAGCACGCCCAGCCTCATGACCCGAAACATCAAGATCCTAAAAATAGAAATCATGAGTAAACAACCGATCCTTTCTATGGATGTGCAATTTGCAAGCAAGCTAGCTGGCTTACCAACGGTCAGCCAATTTAAACGCTGGGCGCGCAATACCATACGCGTTGATAGCGAAATTACCTTGCGAATTGTGGATGAAGTCGAAGCTCGTGCGCTTAATAATGTCTATCGCCAAAAAGATTACGCGACCAATGTGCTGACGTTTCCATTGGCGGAAGAACCATTCATCATAGCGGACATAGTGATTTGTGCCCCCGTGGTGGCAAAAGAAGCCAAAGAACAAGACAAGACCTTAGAAGCACACTTTGCCCATTTAACAGCGCACGGCATTTTGCACGCGCATGGTTACGACCATGAAGTTGAAGAGCAAGCTGAATTAATGGAAAGCATAGAAACACAAATTTTAACCAAACTAGGCTATGCAGACCCTTATGCTGATAGCGAATAATCTTTCATACTTAAAGGAAAACGAGAGCAAATATCATGGCTGAAGCAGAAAAACCAAACTGGTTGGAGCGACTAAGTCATTTCTTACTGCGCGAACCAGAAGACCGCGAGCAACTTATAGAGCTGCTTCACGCATCCTTTGAAAAAAGCCTGCTTGATGCAGATGCGCTGGCCATGATTGAAGGCGTGCTTCAAGTCTCGGAAACCCAAGTGCGCGACGTCATGATTCCTCGCTCTCAAATGGATGTGATTGACATCACTCAGACACCTGAAGAATTTATCCCTTTCGTCATTGAAACGGCTCACTCACGCTTCCCTGTGATTGATGATGATAAAAATGACATCATCGGGATTTTGTTAGCCAAAGATTTATTGCGTTATTACGCGGGTGAAGACTTTGATGTGCGCGACATGTTGCGTCCAGCCGTGTTTATTCCAGAATCAAAACGCCTTAACGTCTTACTTAAAGAATTTAGAAGTAACCGCAACCACATTGCGATTGTTGTAGATGAGTATGGCGGTGTTGCAGGCATGATTACCATTGAAGACGTGCTAGAACAAATTGTTGGCGACATCGAGGATGAATATGATTTTGATGAAACAGAAGACAACATCATCCGCGACTCACAAGGCAAATACCGCGTAAAAGCACTCACTGAAATCAACGATTTTAATGAAGTGCTTGGCACAGAATTTAGTGATGAAGAGTTCTCAACTATCGGTGGCTTAGTCGTGAGTCAGTTTGGCCACCTACCAAAACGTGGCGAAACAGTAACGTATAAAAACCTCAAATTTACTGCGCTAAGAGCAGATAGTAGACGCTTACACTCAGTGCTCATTGAAGAACTAAAAACCCAAGAAGACGAAGAGTAACTAGTAGCGCGCTGGAACTTATTTTTAATCCCTCGTTCTTATCTTTAACTATGAATTGGAGCACATGATGAAGCTTGCCACACTTGTATTACTGTTTAGTTTTTTTGGGGTTGCGTTCGCTGGCACAGAAACTGCCAAACCAAGCTCTGACATCCCAACTAACGAGAAAGATTTTGTAGCAAAAATCAATGGTTTTGAAAAGGCTAAAATCATCGAACAGCTAGGCGAACCAAGCAATAGAGAGGATATTCAATCAGCCTCCGGTAAACTAGTTGCCTCTATCTGGCAATACCACTATTTAAATACCGATGAAAAAGGCGAGTATTACCAAACTACCGAGTTAGACTTCATGAATGACAAAGTAGTAATGGTGGTATTTATGAACAATGATGGAAAGGAAGTCCCAGCCGACGCCATAAAAGTGACCCCAGGCAAAAAATAGCGTTTCATTCATCCGCAAAAGCGACTTTTTAAGTCGCTTTTTTTTATTTGTATAGTTGATTTTTTATCAAGATTGCCAAGCCTAACAAAGCAAACATCTGCACGATTCACTATACTGTTGAACATTGTCATATGGATCAAAAAATGTTCTGGTTAAAAAAATACCCTCAAATCACCAGTCTATTACTAGGGACTTCATGCGTATTTGGCTTTGCGCCATTTTATGTATTCATCCTACCCATTCTCAGCATCGCTAGCTTATTTTACTTATGGGAAATCACCACCTCACCTAAACAAGCCGCAAAACTTGGCTTTATTTTCGGCTTAGGATTTTTTATTTCGGGCATTTATTGGATATACATCAGCCTGCACGATATCGGCGGCATGCCATTTTGGATGGCTGGCTTAGCCACATTTCTTTTATGCGCATTTTTGGCGCTATTCCCAGCGGCCGTTGGCTACCTAGCAAAACGCTCTGCCCATCCACTTGCAACCGCAGCCATACTTTGGGTGTTGAGTGACTGGGTGCGAGATTGGATTTTTACTGGTTTCCCTTGGCTAGCGCTTGGCTACTCACAAGTGCCCTTTAGCCCACTAGCTGGGTATGCGCCAATACTCGGAGTATTTGGGGCAGGCTTCGCAGTGACGGCTAGCGCAAGTTTGCTAGTTTTAATTGCACAAAAAAAGCAGCGCAGACTAGCCATGATTGGACTCTCGGCCATTTGGATTGTGGGCGGGGCAACCACCCAAATCAATTGGACCTCGCCTGTTGGTAACCCCACGAAAGTTGCTTTAATCCAAGGGAATATCCCTCAAGAAATAAAATGGGATGAGGCTGTCGCCATCCAAACGGTGAATCAGTATTTGGGCATGGCTAAACAAGCCCTGGCTGAATTGGTCATCCTGCCAGAAACTGCCTTACCGCTAGCAATCGATTTAACGCAAAAAGATATGGCGCAAGACCAAGTGTTGGCTCCTTTCAAAACCATCGCCATGCAAGACCACAAAGCGATTTTAGTTGGCGCCGTGTCAAAAAAGACTGATGCTTATTTTAATACCATGCTCGGCATATCGAACCTTGACACCGTTCAGACTTATCACAAATCGCATTTGGTCCCGTTTGGTGAATTTATTCCTTTCAAGTCTGTGATCGGTTGGATTTATCGAGATTGGCTCAATATGCCGCTCAGCGATTTAAGCCGGGGAATTACTACGCAAGAGCCAATGCAAATGGCAGGGCAAAAAATCGCGGTGAATATTTGCTATGAGGATGTATTTGGCGAAGAAATCATCCGGCAATTGCCTGCGGCGACATTACTTGTGAATGCCAGCAACGATGCTTGGTACGGACGCTCAAACGCTGCCGAACAGCATTTACAGTTCTCGCAAATGCGTGCTTTAGAAACAGGCCGCATGGTGTTACGTGCCACCAATACCGGCGCTACAGCTATCATCAGCAACAAAGGGGATGTGCTTGCCACCGTCCCGCAATTCACCACCACCATTTTAAAAGGTAGCGTTCAAGGCTATACAGGCAGCACGCCTTATATCCGCTGGGGCAACTGGGCAATTATCAGTCTTTTATTCATCGCGTTAATTCTTTTATGGGGGCGCAAAAAGAAGTAAAATCGCGAGTTACCACTTACGCTGCGACCCTAGGCTATTAAATCGCGGCATTAATAAAACAAGAAAACCAATCATGCTGACGTTTCAACAGATTATTTTAAACCTGCAAAACTACTGGGATAAGCAAGGCTGCACGCTGATGCAACCTTACGACATGGAAGTTGGCGCAGGCACCTCTCACACCGCAACATTCTTGCGCGCACTAGGTCCAGAGCCATGGAAAGCCGCTTACGTGCAACCAAGCCGCCGCCCTAAAGATGGCCGCTATGGTCAAAACCCAAACCGTTTACAGCACTACTACCAATTTCAGGTCGTGCTAAAGCCAGCACCAGCCAATATTCTTGAGCTCTACCTTGGTTCACTTGAGTCACTCGGCTTCGACCTCAAACAAAACGACATCCGCTTTGTTGAAGACGACTGGGAAAACCCAACACTAGGCGCATGGGGCTTGGGCTGGGAAGTCTGGCTAAATGGAATGGAAGTCACCCAATTCACCTATTTCCAACAAGTTGGGGGCATTAACTGCAAACCAATTACGGGCGAAATTACCTATGGTTTAGAGCGTTTAGCCATGTACCTGCAAGGCGTGGATAACGTGTACGACCTTGTTTATTCAAAAGGCGTGAATGGCTCTGCTGATGTGAAATATGGCGATGTATTCCACCAAAATGAGGTCGAGCAATCGACCTACAACTTTGAACATAGCGATGTGGATTTCTTGCTCACCGCATTTAATGCATACGAGAAGCAAGCGCAGCACCTCACTGAAAATAAACTCGCCTTACCTGCTTACGAGCAAGTGTTAAAGGCGGCACACACCTTTAACTTACTCGATGCGCGTGGTGCAATTTCAGTCACTGAACGTGCTTCTTACATTGGCCGCATTCGTAATTTGGCACGTGCAGTCGCCGCTGGCTATTTAGATAGTCGCGCCCGCCTTGGCTTCCCGATGGCCCCAAAAGCATGGGCCGATGAAGTGTTAGAAAAAATTGAACTAGAGAAGCAAGCACAAAATAAAAAGGCAGCAGCATGAGCAGCAACAATCTATTAGTCGAATTATTTGTCGAAGAACTACCGCCTAAAGTGCTTAAAAAGCTAGGCGAGTCTTTCGCTGGCTCAGTATTGGAAAGCCTAAATGCACAAGCCTTAACAGCAGAAACTAGCGTCGCAACAGCCTACGCTTCACCCCGCCGTTTATCAGTTCATATCACTGCAGTTTCATCGCAAGCTGAAGACAAATCAGTTTCTCAAAAGCTAATGCCTGTCAGCGTTGGCTTGGATGCGAATGGCAACGCAACGCCAGCATTAGTGAAAAAACTAAATGCATTAGGCGCGGATGAGTCTGTCGTAGGAAACCTTAAACGTGAAAACGACGGTAAAGCTGATATTTTATTTTACGACGCGTTCGTTAAAGGTGCTTCACTTGCTGAGGCTCTACAAAAAGCGGTCGAAGAAGGCTTGAGCAAGCTACCAATCCCTAAAGTCATGACCTATCAATTGAGCGATGGTTGGGAGAGCGTGAACTTTGTGCGCCCGGCGCATGGCCTAGTGGCTTTACACGGCAACACAGTAGTGCCAATGAGTGTGCTTGGGTTACAGTCTGGCAACAGCACACAAGGCCACCGCTTTGAAGCAAGCGTTTCACCCCTGGTGATTAAAAATGCTGATAGCTACGAAGCACAGATGCAAAATGAAGGCGCGGTCATCCCTAGCTTTGACGCCCGTCGCGCTGAAATTGTTCGCCAACTAACGGCTGCAGCGCAAGAACAAAACCTCAAACCTATCGAGGATGATGCCTTGCTTGATGAAGTAACAGCCTTGGTTGAGCGCCCGAATGTGTTGCTTGGCCAATTTGAAACTGAGTTCTTGGAAGTACCACAGGAGTGTTTGATTTTGACCATGAAGGCGAATCAAAAATACTTCCCATTGCTCGATGATAATGACAAGCTCACCAATAAATTCTTAATCGTTTCTAACATTAGTCCGGCAGACACTTTCAAGGTAGTCGATGGTAACGAGCGTGTGGTAAGACCACGTTTGGCAGATGCTAAATTCTTCTTTGACCAAGACCGTAAAAAGACCTTGGCATCACGCATCAGTGGCTTAGAAAAAGTGGTCTATCACAACAAGCTAGGCACACAAGCCGAACGCTCAAAACGCGTCAGCGAGTTAGCCAAAGCGATTGCAGTTAAGATTGGTGATGCCAACTTGGCAGCAAAAGCAGAACAAGCCGCACAGCTTTCAAAAGTAGACTTGCTGACCGACATGGTAGGCGAGTTCCCAGAGTTGCAAGGCATCATGGGGCGCTATTACGCGCAACATGAGAAGCTGGATATCGATATTGCTTTTGCGATTGAAGACCACTACAAACCACGTTTTGCGGGTGATGATTTGCCACGCAACCAGGTGGGTGTTGCGGTAGCGCTTGCGGATAAATTAGAAACGCTCGTTGGTTTGTTTAGCATCGGTGAAAAGCCCACTGGGGATAAAGACCCATTTGCCCTGCGTCGTCAGGCTCTGGGCATTATCCGCATGCTGATTGAATGCAAACTTAACATTTCATTTGAAACGATCATCGAGCTAGCACTTCAACAATTCAAAGTGGAAGATAAAGTAGGCGTTCTAGCTGCCATTACCGAGTTCTGTTTTGACCGCCTGAATGTTAATTTACGTGAGCAAGGCGCCAGTGCTCAAGAGGTGGACGCCGTGTTAGCGCTCAACCCAAGCTTGCTGAGCGAGGTTCCAAAACGTTTAGAAGCTGTGCGGGCGTTCTCAAGCTTGGAAGAAGCGCCAGCGCTTGCCGCAGCCAATAAACGTGTCGGCAATATCTTGAAGAAAGTCGAAGGTAACGTTGATGCAAAAATTAACGACGCTCTGCTACAAGAACCTGCTGAAAAAACCTTAGCAAGCACGCTCGCTAGAATCAAACCAGAAGCAGATGCGCTGTTTGAAAGCGGCGATTACACGAACTCTCTCAAAGCATTAGCCGCACTCAAAGCGCCTGTGGATGACTTCTTTGACAACGTGATGGTGAACGCTGACGACCCTGCGCTGAAAGCCAATAGACTAGGCTTGCTCGCCACCCTTCACCAAGCCATGAACCGTGTGGCTGACCTATCTAAGCTGGCGGCATAAGCATGAAGCTCGTGGTGCTTGA
Organism: Candidatus Methylopumilus universalis; assembly: GCA_945878605.1. Lineage (GTDB taxonomy): Bacteria > Pseudomonadota > Gammaproteobacteria > Burkholderiales > Methylophilaceae > Methylopumilus_A > Methylopumilus_A universalis_B. The sequence continues at coordinate 10,760 of CAMCTR010000035.1, forward strand.
CAGGGACGGTGTGATTAATTTTGATTCCGTCCACTTTATCAAGAGCACCAACGAGTGGATTCCTATCCCTGGCAGTTTAGAGGCGATCGCTCTGCTCAACCAAAGTGGCTATCGCGTGGCGATTGCGACTAACCAATCGGGCATTAGCCGTGGCCTTTTTGACATGGTGACACTCAACGCGATTCACGACAAAATGCATAAAGCGCTAGGTCAAGTTGGCGGAAGAGTGGATGCCATGTTTTATTGCCCGCACTCAGCGGATGATAAATGTGATTGTCGCAAACCCAAGCCAGGCATGATGGAAGAGATAGGCAGACGTTTTAGCCAAGACATGAAGGGCGTGCCGATGGTGGGTGACGCTTTACGTGACCTGCAAGCGGGCGACGTGCTGGGCATGCAACCCATGTTGGTGCGCACGGGCAAGGGTGAAGAAACGCTCGCTGCTGGCGGCTTGCCTGAAGGCACCTTAGTTTTCGCTGATTTAGCGGCAGTCGTTCAACACATCATTTCTTAAAGACTTGAGCCATAAGAAGATGAGATCAATACGCTCGATATTGTTTAATCTAGGAATGCTTGCCATCACTCCTGTATTCTCAGTGTTGGCCATTCTGCTATTTCCGCTTCCTGCCGTTCTGCATTCGCGCATCGTCAGTAGCTGGGCTTATCTGGCCATGTTTTGGCTTAAGGTCACCTGCGGCTTAAGCTTCCGTGTCATCGGCAAAGAAAATATTCCCAATCACTCTTGCATCGTTTTAGCGAAGCACCAATCGGCTTGGGAAACCATCGCATTCCAAACCATTTTTCCACCGCAAATTTGGGTAATGAAACGAAGTCTTTTGTGGATTCCATTTTTAGGCTGGGCGTTTGCAGCACTGCGCGCCATCGCCATTGATCGTGCAGCGGGTCGTGAAGCGCTTAAACAAATGGTTGAGCAAGGCATGGATAGACTTGCTAAAGGCCTGTGGGTCGTCATCTTTCCTGAAGGCACGCGCATAGCACCTGGCCAAAAAGGGAAATATCATATCGGCGGCGCTTGGCTAGCTTCACATACCAAAGCCACTGTCGTGCCTGTTGCCCACAACGCTGGCGAGTTTTGGCGCAAAAATTCATTCTTAAAAAAACCAGGCATGATTACGGTGAGCATAGGCTTGCCGATTGAAACGGCAGGGTTAAAACCTGATACAGTTAATCAAATGGTGGAAGCGTGGATTGAAAGCGAAATGCCGCTTTTAAAAAGTCGCTAAAATGACACAGCTTCATCTGTCTATCCCCAATGGCGCAGCAATTCCATACACCCTAGAGCGCCGTGCGCGTAAAACCGTTGGTCTAAAAATCAATCACAATGGTTTAATCGTCCACGCACCAAAACGGTTATCGCAAAAAGAGCTTGAGCGCATGTTACTCAGTAAAGCGGATTGGATAGTCAAAAAACTTCAATCCCAGCAAGAAAACCAAGTAGAAAAATTTATTTGGGAAGATGGCGCATCCATGCTTTTACTAGGCAATGCCATTGAACTCTCTGTGCGCTTGGATTCTGTGAGCCGCGCTTTGGAATATGAGCCAGGCCGCATATCAGTTGCACTCCCCACCCCCAACAACCAAACTAGCATCGCCAGAAAAGTACTGCAATGGTACAAAAAACAAGCGCTCACCGACTTTACACGGCGCATCGCACTATTGGCCGCCAAGCTTGGAGTAGAAACGCCGCCGATTTTTTTAAGTAGCGCGCGTTCACGCTGGGGAAGTTGCAATAATCGCGGAGAAGTTAGGCTGAATTGGCGATTATTGCAAGCCCCACCGCAAATCATCAATTACGTGGTGGCGCATGAGTTGGCGCATCTCAAGGAAATGAACCACTCCGCTAAATTCTGGGCAACGGTAGCGCGGATTTACCCAGATTACAAAACAGCGGAAAAAGAACTCAAAGCTTGGTCGGCTAAACTTCACCGTATCTGAGCATTGGCTATCAATAAGACTCAATTAAGTGAGCAAGTTAATGAAAATCATGAGTACTTATTCATGAACACTCATAGTGTGACTTTTGATGTCAAGCGTATTATTCATTTAAGGCAATGCAATGACTGCAAAGCGACTAACAAACATTTGGAGAATTATTATGTGGACAAAACCAGCAGCTACAGAAATGCGTTTCGGCTTTGAAGTTACAATGTACGTAATGAACAAATAATTCTTTTAAAGAATTGTTGTTTAAAAAAGACAGCCAAGGCTGTCTTTTTTGTTGGGCGAGGCTCACTTCAATCGAAGCGCATTTAGCACCACAATCAAGGAACTCACTGACATCCCAATTGCCGCCATCCAAGGGCTGAGCAAGCCGATTGCTGCAAATGGCAAAGCAACTAGGTTATAAGCGATCGCCCAAGTAAAATTTTGCCTAATCACGCTGATGCCAAAACGGCTAGTCACCAGCGCGTGTTCAATTTCTAGCAAGTGCTCAGTGAGTAAAACCACATCACCGGTGGCGCGCGCCATTTGCGTGCCGCTCCCCATGGCCATAGAAACTTGTGCGGCGGCTAGCACTGGTGCATCGTTAATGCCGTCACCCACC
>CAMCTR010000036.1 GCA_945878605.1 Candidatus Methylopumilus universalis
TTAATTCTTAATAGTCATAAAAAAAGCCCCGAAATTTTAGGGGCTTTTTGATAAAGATGATTTTAACTATGAGTTCTCAATCACAATGTTGGGAAATTTACTGCTATGGTCTAGCGCAAGTTGGGATAGCTTGTAGGCTGTCTTTCTTGCGATTTGTTTGTAAATATTTGCGATTTGGCTGTTAGGCTCACTAATCACGGTTGGTTTACCACCATCTGATTGCTCACGAATTTTAATATCAAGTGGCAAGCTACCAAGCAAATCCACGTTGTAGTCTTTACACATAGCCTCGCCACCACCTGCACCAAAGATATGCTCTTCATGCCCGCATTTTGTACAAATATGCGTGCTCATATTTTCAACAATCCCTAAAATTGGGATGCCTACTTTTTCAAACATTTTGAGGCCTTTACGGGCATCTAAAAGGGCAATATCTTGCGGTGTAGTCACAATAATCGCGCCAGTCACAGGCACTTTTTGTGAAAGTGTTAATTGTATATCGCCTGTGCCTGGTGGCAAATCGATAATTAAATAATCGAGGTCTTTCCAGCGCGTGTCGCGGAGGAGTTGTTCTAACGCACCCGTTACCATTGGACCGCGCCATACCATAGGGGTGTCTACATCCACCAAAAAGCCAATCGACATGGCTTGAATGCCGTGAGCTTGCATCGGCTCTATGCTTTTGCCGTCGGCACTATCAGGTCTGCCTGAAATACCTAGCATTTGAGGCTGGCTAGGTCCGTAAATGTCAGCATCTAAAATGCCGACGTTAGCGCCTTCTTCAGCAAGGGCGAGCGCAATGTTGACTGCAGTCGTTGATTTGCCAACACCGCCTTTGCCAGAAGCCACGGCAATGATGTTTTTGACGTTTGGAATAAGTGGTACACCACGTTGGGCGCTGTGCGGCACAATGCGGCTCCCAATATTGACGGTGATATTGCCAATGCCTGCAATGGGACTTAATTTATGTTCTACTAAAGCTTTAATTTCATCGAGTACGCTTTTGGCTGGGTAACCCAACACGATGTCCACGGAAACATCGTTGCCTTTAATTTGAATGTTTTTAGCTGATTTGTTGCTGATAAAGTCCACACCCGTGTTTGGATCGATTAATTTTTTGAGGGTGTCTTGTAGTTCTAATTCTGAAATTGCCATCGAGTTTTCCTTGCGATAATTCTTGAGTAAAATATTAAGATAATCTTAACGCATGTGAAAGCGCCCGTCATTTGTTAAAATGGGTATATTCGAACAATTTATCCATAGATTGAAATTCATGAGCCGTAAAATTCTGGTCACTTCTGCACTTCCTTATGCCAATGGCAGTATCCATCTAGGGCATTTAGTTGAATACATTCAAACCGATATTTGGGTGCGCTTTCAAAAGATGCAAGGCAATACAGTTCATTATGTTTGTGCTGATGATACGCATGGCACGCCGATTATGTTGCGCGCTGAGAAAGAAGGGATTTCGCCAGAGGCTTTGATTGCGAAAGTGCACACGGAGCATTACGCCGACTTTTCAGAATTTTTGGTTGAGTTTGATAATTACTACTCAACCAACTCGCCCGAGAATAAAGAGCTTGCAAGCAGTATCTATAAATCGCTAAAAGCTAACAGCAAGATTGCAACTAAAACCATAGAACAGTTTTACGACCCAGTTAAAAACATGTTTTTGCCGGATCGCTTTATTAAAGGCGAATGCCCCAAGTGTCATGCTAAAGACCAATATGGCGACTCTTGTGAAGTATGCGGTGCCACTTACAACCCAACTGAACTGATTAACCCGTTCTCAGCTGTTTCTGGCGTAGCTCCTGTGCGAAAAGAAACTGAACATTACTTCTTCAAGCTATCAGAATGTAGCGATTTCTTACGCGGTTGGACGCGCTCTGGCACGCTTCAACAAGAAGCCGCTAATAAGATGAATGAATGGATAGGCGAGGCAGGCGAGAATAAATTATCCGATTGGGATATCTCTCGCGATGCACCGTATTTTGGTTTTGAGATACCTGATGCGCCCGGCAAATATTTCTATGTTTGGCTAGATGCGCCGATTGGCTACATGGCGAGCTTTAAAAATCTATGTGCTAAAAATGGCTTAGATTTTGATGAGTATTGGAAAGCGGATTCCACAACGGAGCTTTATCATTTTATTGGTAAAGATATTTTGTATTTCCATGCTTTATTCTGGCCGGCAACGCTTGAGTACTCTGGTTACCGTAAGCCAACACAAGTATTCTCGCACGGCTTTTTAACTGTGAATGGCGAGAAGATGTCTAAATCACGCGGCACTTTTATTACTGCCCGAAGTTATTTAGATCACATCAAAAATCCTGAGTATTTGCGCTATTACTATGCCGCTAAATTAAATGGCAGCATGGAAGATATCGACTTAAATCTTGAGGACTTTGTGGCGCGTGTGAATAGCGATTTAGTAGGTAAATACATCAATATTGCTAGCCGCACGGCAGGGTTTATCAGTAAGCGTTTTGCTGGAAAATTGGTTTCAGCCACCCAACATGCGGTTGTAGAAATAATTAAAGCATCTGCCCCTGAAATTGCTAAAGCTTATGAAGCGCGTGATTACAGCCGTGCACTTCGTGAAATTATGCGTTTGGCGGATTTGGCTAATGCAGACGTTGCAGAGGCGGCGCCTTGGGTAGTGGCTAAGCAAGAGGGTAATGAAGCGCAAGCTAAACTGCATACCGACTGCTCAAGCGCGCTTGAAATGTTCCGATTGTTAACGCTTTATTTAAAACCTGCTTTGCCAGATTTGGCAGCTAATATTGAGCGCTTCTTGAATATTGCACCGCTTACATGGGCTAGCGTGAATGATTCATTTGCTGACGACCATGCCATTAACGAATACAACCATTTAATTACAAGAATTGATCCCAAGCACATTGAAGCCATGACTGAAGCCAATAAAGAAAACTTACAAAAATCCGCACCTGCATTTGCCAATGTTGCACCTCCAGTATCTGCGGTATCTAAAAACGCAGGCGACTATATCTCGATTGATGATTTTACTAAGGTGGATTTACGTATCGCGAAAATCGTCAATGCTGAGCATGTGGAAGACGCTGAAAAGCTATTACGCTTGAGCTTGGATATTGGCGAAGCTAATCCGCGACAAGTATTTGCGGGTATTAAATCTGCTTATGACCCTGCGACTTTGGTTGGTCGTTTAACGGTCATGGTGGCAAATCTAGCGCCGCGCAAGATGAAGTTTGGCATGTCTGAGGGTATGGTGCTTGCCGCAAGCGATGAGCGCGGTGGCCCATTTATTTTGTCACCGGATACTGGTGCTGAAGCTGGTATGCGCGTTAAATAAGTTTCTGGAAAGCTGGTCTTGATTTAAAAAGCCCTTGGCGTGTCCTTCACACCAAGGGCTTTTTTATTGCTATTTTTTCCCGTAGTTTGATTGCCGCACGTATCGACATCAAACAATTACTCGCAGAATCAACCAGTTTGCCTGCCGCTTATTTCAAGGGCTTAAATTCCCTCATGTATTTTTATGAGGGCTTCGAGGGGATTTTTAGCTTGTGTAATCGGACGGCCTATCACTAAATAGCTTGAACCCAGCGCTAAGGCTTGTCTGGGGGTGACTACCCTAGATTGGTCATCGAGTGCTGCATCGGCAGGGCGGATGCCTGGCGTGACTAAACAGAAATCCTGACCTAAAGACTGGCGCAGAATAGGCGCTTCTTGTGCCGAACAAACAACGCCATCTAAACCCGATTTTTGGGTCAGGGTGGCAAGGGTTAGCACTTGGTCTGCCACGGTGCCAGCAACACCGACTTCATTGAGTATTTGTTGATTCATGCTGGTGAGCACAGTCACTGCGATGAGCAGGGGTTGTTGGCCTGAGCGTTCAACCCCTTCGCGTGCCGCTTCCATCATGGCGCTTCCGCCAGATGCGTGAACATTGAGCATCCACACACCTAATCTACTGGCGGCTTCACATGCTTTTGCGACTGTTGTAGGGATATCGTGAAATTTTAAATCTAAAAATACGCCAAAACCTTTTGCAATAAGTGCTTCGACAAGATGGGGTCCTGCCGCAGTGAATAACTCTTTGCCTACTTTTAAGCGGCAGAGGGTTGGGTCAAGCTGTTCAACAAAGTTAAGCGCATCTTGCGGATTTGCATAATCCAGTGCGATCACAATTTTTGGGTTGTGTGTGTTTTGGATCATGCTGCAGTCTCTTTAGGTTCTGCTGGGAGCGATTCCCAAGCATTGCAGGCAGGGCATTGCCAATGGAAGTTACGGGCTTTAAAGCCGCATTGCTCGCAACAATAAGCATTGCGGTTGCCAATGGCATAGCGAATGGTTTGGTGCATTAAGTTTAGGTCTGTACTTGCGCTAGTGCTTTGCAAGCTTCGTGCTTTTAATAGTTGATCTAGCGTTTGTAAGCTAGGTTTTCTTTCTAAGTCATTCAGTGCGAGCTTAGCCGCTGCGTCAGCACCTTGCTCAGATAAAGTAATTTCAAAGACGACGGACAATAATGATGGCAGTTTGTAACTTTGAAAATACTGTCTAAGTAGATCAATACCTTCATCAAGTTCGCCCAATTCACGACAGCTGTTGAGAAGTTTGTTGGCGACCATGCCAAGACATTCTGGCTTTTGAAACTCGACGCGTTTCCAGCAGCTGATAGCGAGTTTGTGCGCTTTAGTGCTGGCTTCCATATCGCCCAACATCATGTTGGCTCTTGCGCAGTTTTTGTTTGCATCTAGCGCCATTTCAAGTTCGTGGCGTGCAGTGAGCGCATCTTGGTTTAAGATGGATTTAATCGCCATCTCACAATAGAACTGCGCAACCTCTTTGCGAAAAGAAACGCCAGAAACACGTTCAAGTTCCGTTGCTGTTTTAATCGCCCGTTGCCACTCTCGTTCACGGATAAAAATTTCTAATAATGCACGCAAGGCTGATTGTTTATATCGGCTATCGTCTAGGCCGCTAAATAGCTCTTCTGCTCGGTCGTACAAGCCGGCTTTTAAATAGTCTTGAGCGAGTTCGGCTTTAATTGCCTTGCGTTGTTCGATGGGTAATTCTTTGCGATCTAATAAGCTTAAATGCAGATTGATAGCACGACCCACCTCACCACTCCGGCGGAAAAGACTACCTAAAGCGAAATGTAATTCCAGTGAGTAAGCATTCGCTTGAGCAGCTTCAATAAATGCCTCGATGGCTTTATCGTTCTGGTCAGTAATGAGGAAATTTAAGCCCTTAAAATAAGCGGCAGGCAAACTGGTTGATTCTGCTAGTAATTGTTTGATATCGATACGTGCGACAATCCAACCAAGGGTAAAAAATAGGGGTAAAACAATCAACCACCAATATTCAAAATCCATTATTTTGCACCTTGATTTTTGCTAAAAGAAATGGCATTTTCTTTAATAATTTTATTTAATTCTCGACGTTGTTTAATAAGAGTGGGCGAAATCGCTATTAATCCTGCAACGATGCCTGACAGTAAAGACATAAATACAACAAGTGATAGCGGCGCTTGCCAGGATAGCCCTAGATAGTAATACAGTTTTACTGGATAAGCGTTCTTTAGCGCGAAGCCAATAAGCAGAATGAATAATATGCTACCTAGTATTGTATAAATAATTCGCATGACATGGATTTTACTGGCGATGGGTAAAAAGGGCTAGGTAAAAATGGGGTAAAAAAACGGTAGCTTCCTTATCTGATGACTTGGAAACTACCGTTTTTCAGGTATCAATCAAACAGTGCTTGATTGATGTGAGGCTTAGACTAAATCAACGCGCTCTCGTAACTCTTTACCAGCTTTAAAGTGAGGCACATGTTTAGCAGGCACTTCAACTTTGCTACCAGTTTTTGGGTTGCGACCAAGTCGAGGCGGACGGTAGTTCAGACTGAAACTACCAAAGCCACGAATTTCGATACGCTCGCCAGCTGCTAAATTATCCGTCATTGAATCAAGGATGGCTTTCACTGAAAGTTCAGCGTCCTTCACAACAAGTTGAGGAAAACGTCCAGCTAAGTTAAGAATCAGCTCAGATTTGGTCATGGCTATCTACCTTATTCGTTATTTTTGCTGTCAAGTTTAGCTTTAAGCAATGCACCTAGGTTAGTAGTGCCTGCTGTTGCCGCACCATCATCAGGCACTTGAACAGTTTCTTTAGCTTTAGCTGCTTTAGCTTTGGGTTTGGCTTCAGTTTTTTCTTCTGAAGCCCCACCTGTAGGATCAGCAGTTAGTTGTTTAACGCCCAATGAGATGCGTTCTTTTTCAACATCAATGCTCAATACTAAAGCTTCTAACTCGTCACCTTTTTTGAAGTTACGAATTGCTTCTTCGCCCGTTTGTGTCCATGAAAGGTCTGATAAGTGCACTAGACCATCAATACCACCTGGCAAGCCAATGAATACACCGAAGTCAGTAATAGATTTGATTTGACCGCTCACTTTGTCAGATTTTTTATGACTTGCTGCGAAATCATCCCATGGGTTTGTTTGGCATTGTTTCATGCCTAGTGACAAGCGACGACGATCTTCGTCAATCTCAAGAATCATCACTTCAACTTCGTCGCCTAATTGAGCGATTTTAGCTGGGTGAACGTTCTTGTTGGTCCAATCCATTTCTGACACGTGAACAAGACCTTCGATACCTGGTTCGATTTCAACGAAAGCACCGTAGTCAGTCAAGTTAGTCACTTTACCGAACAAACGTGTGTTTGCAGGGTAACGGCGGCTTAATGCAACCCATGGATCATCACCCAATTGTTTGATACCAAGTGAAACACGGTTTTTGTCTTGATCGAACTTAAGGATCTTCGCTTCAACTTCTTCACCAACAGTCAATACCTCTGATGGGTGTTTAACACGGCGCCATGCCAAGTCAGTAATGTGTAGCAAGCCATCAATGCCGCCCAAATCAACGAAAGCACCGTAGTCAGTGATATTTTTAACGATACCCTTAACAACTGCACCTTCTTTCAATGAGCCCATCAACGCTTCGCGATCAGCACCCATACTGTCTTCCAGAACAGCGCGGCGTGAAACAACAACGTTGTTACGTTTGCGGTCTAGTTTGATAACCTTGAAATCCCATTCTTTATTTTCGAATGGTGTCGTGTCCTTAACAGGGCGTAAGTCAACCAATGAACCGGGTAAGAAAGCGCGGATGCCGTTAACCATTACAGTTAAACCACCCTTAACGCGACCATTTACCATCCCCTTGATTATGCGAGCTTCATTCATCGCCTCTTCAAGATCTAGCCATGCTGCTAGGCGTTTAGCTTTTTCGCGTGATAATTTTGTTGAACCGTAACCATCTTCTAATGATTCGATGCAAACTTTAACGAAGTCGCCAACTTGGACTTCCATTTCGCCACGGTCATTTAAAAATTCAGCTGCGTCAATCACGCTCTCAGATTTGAGGCCTGCATTCACTACAACAAAATCAGAATCGATGGAAACAACTTCCGCGGTGATCACTTCACCAGAGCGCATCTCTTGACGTGCAAGACTTTCTTCGAATAACGCTGCGAAACTTTCGCCCATAGAGGCGGTTGAGGTTGAAACATTAGCCATTAAAAAGGTACCTAAGTAATCCCACCGTGCAGTGGGGTAAATTAAAAAAATCGCGAGTTTTAGAGACTCGGATGCCTAAAAATCTAAATCAGAAAGGAATTTTACAATAAAACAATCATTTAATTAAGTATTTTTTGATTTTTTTGTGAAACGTTAGTGAATTAATCGTTTGTTTTAAGATGTTTTTTGATTAACCCCTAAAGATTTGGGAGTTTTTATACTTGGTGAATTCAGTTCACGCTTGATGAAACAGCCTGTAGCGCCCTGTTGACAGCTTGCTCGATGTTGAGTTGGCTTGTTTCTAAAAGGCTTGCATCTGCTGCTTGTTGTAAAGGCGCAACAGTTCGTTGGCTATCACGCGCATCTCTGTCTTGCAGATCTTTTAAAATTGCTTGGTAATTAGCTTCAAGGCCTTTGTTGACCAATTGTTTGTATCTTCTTTCAGAGCGGACTTCAACGCTGGCGGTTAAGAAGATTTTTGTTTTGGCATCTGGGAAAATGACGGTAGCCATATCGCGGCCATCAGCCACCAAACCTGGTGCCTTGCGGAAACTGTGTTGCAAATCAACTAATGCTAGCCTCACCAAAGGATGCGCTGCAACTTTTGATGCGCCTTGCCCCATTTGCTCAGTGCGTATTTTTTCACCCACATCTGCATCATTCAGATAAATCTCACCATGCTCAAACTTAATACTTAATTGAGCGACGAGTTTGGCGACTTCTTTTTCGGCTTGCCAATTAATGCCTTGTTCAAATGCTGCCAATGCAACAATACGATAGAGCGCGCCAGAATCTAAATAATGGTAACCAAGTTTTTCGGCAACGATTTGTGCAATCGTGCCCTTGCCAGAAGCTGATGGACCATCAATCGCAATGACGGGAATAGGATTTGAATTCATATTATTGAATGATTGTTGCAAGGCGTTCAAAGTAATCAGGGAAGGTTTTGCCTACGCACTTTGGGTCGTTGATGACAATAGGAACGCCGCCCAAGCTTACTAGCGAGAAACACATCGCCATGCGGTGGTCATCATAAGTATCAATCACCGCATTTGGCGTGAGTTTTTCAGGCGGGGTAATGTGGATGTAATCGGCGCCCTCTTCAACGATAGCACCGACTTTACGAAGCTCGGTTGCCATCGCGCGAATGCGGTCAGTTTCTTTAACCCGCCAGCTGGCGATATTGCGTAAAGTTGTTGTGCCATCGGCAAATAAAGCCATGATAGCAAGCGTCATTGCGGCATCAGGGATATGGTTGCAGTCTAAATCTATTGCTTTTAGCTTTATTCCTTGTTTATCGGTTGGACGCTTCACGATAATGCTGTTGGTGCCATATTCAATTTTTGCGCCCATTTTGACGATTTCATCTGCAAACTTAATGTCGCCCTGAATGCTGTCTGATGAAACGCCCTCAATTTTAAGACCATTGGCGCCTGCCGCAATCGCGCCAGCAGCAAGGAAATATGAGGCGGATGAGGCATCGCCTTCAACATAAATTTCTTTAGGACCTTGATATTGGCTATGGGCCGAAATGTTGAAACGCTCCCATCCATCACGTTGTACGTCCACACCAAAACGACGCATTAAATTAAGCGTGATTTCAATGTAAGGTTTTGAGATGAGTTTACCTACTAGTTCAATTGTGAAAGCTTGTCCTGTGAGTGGCAGTGCCATTAAAAGCGCAGTTAAAAACTGACTAGATACATCCCCGCGAATTTTGATTGGACTTGAAGAGGCATTGTTTGCTGGGGATATTTTAACTGGCGGGTAGCCATCATTCCCCAAGTATTCAATATTGGCGCCAGCTTGGCGAAGTGCGTCTACCAAATCCCCGATTGGGCGTTCGTGCATTCGTGCAATGCCAGAAAGCATAAAGTCGCCTTGTGACAGCGCCAATAACGCAGTAAGCGGTCTAAAAGCGGTGCCCGCATTACCTAAAAATAGGTCGGCTTGTTTAACAGAAAGCTTGCCGCAGTTGCCTCTCACGCGCCAGTTATTCTCACCAATTTTCTCGAGCGGAATGCCTAGTTTTTCCAATGCTTCCAGCATTCTTGCGGTGTCGTCAGAAGCCAATAAATCGTAAATTTCTGTCACCCCATTAGAAAAAGCGGCGAGCAACAAAGTGCGGTTTGAGATACTCTTTGAGCCAGGTAATTTAATCGTCCCGCCAACTTGATTCGCTGCTTGTAAGGTAATGGATTCCATTTTTATTATTTTTCTCGTTCTTTTTGCCAAGCTTGGCGTGCCTGACTTGCATGCTCAAACATGGCTTGCAAGCCTTGGCTGTCTTCATTTTTTAATAGATTTTGCAATGCAGATATTTCAGATTGATAGGCTTCTAGTTCATTCAGTAAGGCGTTTCTGTTGGCTAAGCTAATGTCACGCCACATCTCAGGGGAGCTCCCAGCAATCCGCGTGAAGTCTCTAAAACCGCTGGCGGCAAAATCAAACAGTTGTTTTGCGTTGGGCCTATTGGCTAAATCATTCACTAAAGCAAACGCCAATAAGTGCGGTAAATGACTGACAGCTGCAAAAATTTGGTCGTGCACTTCCGCTGTCATTTCACTTACATTGGCCCCCGTGGTTTGCCACAACTCGCGAACAAGCTTTAGGGATACTGCTGAGGTATTTTCGTTGGGCGTAAGCACGACATTTTTGCCGATAAACAAGTCATCTTTTGCCGCGGTAACTCCGCTTTTTTCTGCGCCAGCAATTGGATGTCCGCCCACGAATTGATTTAGAAAATGCTGTGGATTTTCGGCCTTTTTTGAAGCGTTAATTATGTATTTCGCAATATCCGATTTTGTACTACCAGCATCGGTAACGACCGTGTTTTGAGCAAGATGCGGAATAATCGCTTCTAAAATTTTTGGCGTTTGAGCAACTGGCGTTGCAATAAGGACTAAATCGGCATTAGCAAGCGCCTTTGCCATATCAGATTCTGCCTCATCAATGACACCTAAATTTATGGCGGTTTGAAGGTTCTCTAGATTGCGACCGACGCCCACGATTTTTGGCGCCGCACCTGCTTTTTTGAGGGCGAGCGCAAATGAGCCACCAATGAGCCCAACACCAAAAATGACGATTTTATTCAAGTGTATTGCTTTGAAGAGAATTAAAGCAGGAATTGTAGCATCGACAAGCTTGGCTTGTCTGATTTATGGCTTGGTGTGCTTCATGCTTTGCCATTCACCATCAATCAATGCTTCTTGCGGGCCAAACTTTTCTTTGTATGCCATTTTGCGGCTGTTTTTGATCCAGTAGCCCAAATATAAATAAGGTAGTTTGAGATGTTTGCACCAATCAATCAGCCACATAATGCTGTAAGTGCCGAAGCTAGCTTTGGTGTCTGCGCTATCGTAAAAAGTATAAACCGCGGATACGCCATCTTCGACGATGTCGACCACGCTGACGATTTTGAGTACACCATCCAAAGTGAACGAAATAAATAGGCTATCGACATTGCTTTGTACTAAAAAATTACGGTATTGCTCAGCGGTTTCTTCTTGCGCATTGCCTTCGTGACGTGCGATTTGGTAAGCCTGGTAAAGCGCAAAATGGGCTTCATCAAACGAAAGTGTCGAAACGCTCGCCGCTAGATGTTGATGTTGTTTGTAAGCTCGCTTTTGGCTTCGACTTGCTTGAAAATCATCCACTGGCAATCTGACAGGAATGCAGGCATTGCAGTTCTCACAATGTGGGCGGTAGACAAACTTCCCACTCCGTCTAAAGCCTTGCTGGATAAGTCCGCTATATTGATGACCATCGACCAAGTGTTGCGGCGTAGCGATTAAAGATTGTGCAAGTTGTTTCTGCAAATAGCCGCAAGCGTAGGGCGCCGTAACGTAGAACTGTATTTTTTGCAGAGCGGAGTCGGCTGGGCTAGTCATATCAATCTATTTAATTTTGTCATAAATTCAGTGCGGTTAATTTCTTTAGCGCCTAAAGATGCCAGATGTTTGGTGTTCATTTGGCAATCTATCATACCGACCTCTTTTCCTTTTAAATAATCCACCAAATGTGCAAAAGCAATTTTTGAAGCGTCGGTCACATGGTGAAACATCGATTCACCATAAAACATCTTATTGATAAGCACACCGTATAAGCCGCCAACCAAGGTGTTATCTACCCATGTTTCAGCCGAGTGCGCATAACCCAATTGATGCAGTTCACAATAAGCCTCAATAATGTCTGAGTTAATCCAAGTGCCATCTTGGTCTGGGCGATTGGTCTGGGCGCAGGCTTCCATCACTTGGCGAAATTGCGTGTTAAATTTCACTTCATAATCATTTTTCTTTAGGCATTTGGCGAGCGATTTAGAGACTTTATAATCCTGCGGAAAAAGCACCATGCGCGGGTCAGGGCTCCACCAAAGTACAGGTTCGCCTTCGCTAAACCAAGGAAAAATACCAGACTGATAGGCGGTTAATAGACGCTCACTGGATAGATCTCCACCAATTGCTAATAAGCCATTCGGCTCAGTCAAAGCCTCGTTGACAGGCGGAAAGGGCGTGTCATCATCTAGCGCGGTCACTTTGCCAGTAGGGAGTTGGTAGTAATCGCTTTGCACTTAACTAATCTCTTTAATTTTTTTAGAGGAGCATCCAAGCCGCCATGCCAGCCATCAATAAGTCTTCTATGATGGTGATGGTCGACATAGGCAATTCAAACACCGTGCCTAGGCAAGCGCACCTAACTTTTTGTTTATTCATTACTGCTCGAATGACGCCTAAGCTCGAAAAGCTCATGATGACGAGCGTAGCAGTATTGGTGATTTCTGGCTCAAAACTCAATAGATATGCTAATCCCAGCGCCAGTTCAATAAACGGATAAATAAAGCCATAAGCCTTGCTGCGCATGGCGAGTAAGTCGTACATCGCATAGCTGTTGGCAAAGGCTTTTATATTGAGCATTTTGAAGAATGAAAACACTAAAAAAAAGCCCGCCATAAAGTTCATCATCCAGCGCTCAGCGTTAAATTTGTCTTGGATAAGATTGATGGCGAGTGTTGTTATTAAAATGTAGCCAATAATCAAAAAAAGCGGCTGGTAAGTTGCCAGCGAGTTTTTCTTATCGTTTGTAATCGGTGTGGCTTCAGCTGTTTTTTCGGTAATTAATTTTGAAGCTTTGTAATCCCCTGCAAAGGCAAGGGCTTCGTTAATTTTGGCAATGCTCGCGGTAGCATTTTTAAGTGTTGCAACTGGAGGATTGAGTGAAACTGAGGCCAACTCACATAGCGGTTGCAGGGCAATGGTTACTTTTTTAACGCAACTGCCACAATGCATGCCTTTAATAGACATTACAGTCATCGGGTTTGGAGATTTCATTACGCCTAGCTTTCAGTACAAAATATGTACGAACAACTTTACACCATTTGTGCCAGGTATTGCGCTAGGTATTTCTTTTCGAAATCACTTACGGTTAAGGGTCTATCGAAAAAATAACCTTGTCCATAGTCACAATTTATTATTGTAAATATCTTTTTATAAACTAATACAGAATTAAATAGAATGATTACATTTTTTACATTCTTAAACAACGCTTTGTTTTGATTGTGACTATTTTTTAAAAAGCTAGAAACCTTTTTAATT
>CAMCTR010000037.1 GCA_945878605.1 Candidatus Methylopumilus universalis
TAAGCGCTTTACAGCGCGTGCGGCGTAAAGCTCAGCGAACTCAGAAAGCTTTTGGAAAGTCTCACGTGAATCGACCACAATGCGGTCAGTTTTTTCATTCACCACCTCACGCAATATGCGCATCGGCAAGTTCAAATCTTGAAATACCAAAGAGCGCTCCGAGGCGCCATGAGTCGCGGCCTGTATGTTGCTCCACACCTTATCTAAATAGGCAATATCTGCAAGCAACTCTTCATCACTCGCAGCTTCAGACATGGTACGGATAATGTATCCGCCAGTGTATTTTTCAGGCAAAAGACTAATTAAACGATCACGCAAAATTTCACGTTCAGCTTCATCTTCAATACGTTGAGAAACGCCAATATGATCTTGCTGAGGAAGGTAAACGAGGAAACGACCTGCGATACTGATTTGCGTGGTGAGCCGCGCCCCTTTTGTACCGATGGGTTCTTTGACAACTTGCACCATCAAAGGCTGGCCTTCGTGCAATACTTCTTGAATAGTTTTTTCTTGGTTAGCGCTGGTACATTCCAGCACATCTGCCACGTGCAAAAAGGCGGCGCGTTGCAAACCGATTTCCACAAAAGCCGACTGCATCCCTGGCAAAACTCTGCATACTGAGCCACGATAAATATTACCCACCAAGCCCAATGAACTGCTGCGCTCAATATGCAGCTCTTGGACGATGCCCTGCTCCACAATCCCCACTCGTGTCTCTTGCGGGGTAACATTGATTAAAATCTCTTCACTCATTTAAACTTATCTCACTTTTTATTATTTAATTTTAAATATACTTAATTATTTGAATCAAAAAATGCGAATTCCTGCTTGGCCGAGCAGCTGTGCGGTTTCAAAAATGGGCAATCCCATTACGCCTGAGTAGCTGCCTTCAATGCGCTTAATCAGCGCGCCGGCTAATCCTTGTATGCCATAAGCGCCGGCTTTGTCGCGAGTCTCACATGTGGCGATATAAGCCAAAATCGTTTCGTCAGACAACTTTACCATCTCAACTTTAGTCGTTGAAATCGCCACTTGCACGCCCTCGTGTGTTGCTACAGCAATCCCCGTATGCACTTCGTGGCATCGGCCTGACATGCTAGAAAGCATCTGAAAAGCGTCGTCGTCATCTTGCGGCTTACCTAATATTTTTCCATCGATGCTCACTGTTGTATCCGCCGCCAACACAGGATAAATAACGGCTGATTGAGCAATTATTGCATCATAACAAGCTTGTGCTTTTTCAGCGGCCAGGCGCAACACATAAGCATCCGATTGTTCATTGAGTAGCGGAGTTTCATCAATATCCGAAGGCAACACAATAAAAGCTAGGCCTATTTGTTGAAGCAACTCAGCCCGCCTTGGTGAACGCGATGCTAAATAAATGGTTGTTTGACAGGAATGATGGCTATTTTTTAACATGTTATCTTGCTTAAGCGTAATATTAGGCATCACTATTAAAGGCTGGTCAATAATACTAACCGAAGCCGCAATAAGCACCAACAAAGAATATATGAAAAGAAGACCAAGAAATGACTGAGTGGGCATATTTATTTAAAACAGGGATAGCACTTTTTGCAATCGTCAATCCAATCGGTAGCATCCCCCTATTTGTAAGCGCCACTAGTGGTTGGGAGAAAAAAGCCCGAGCGCACACCGCAAACGTGGTGGCAATTACTGTATTTATTGTGCTGACAATTGCAACATTCATTGGCAATGACATTTTAAATTTCTTCAGCATCACCATCCCATCCTTTCAAGTGGGTGGCGGCATCTTAATTTTGCTCATGTCGATTAATATGATGCACGGCAAACAAAGTCATGTCAGGCAAACGCCAGAAGAGGCACAAAACTTAGCTGATCGCGATGCAATCGCCATTGTTCCACTTAGTATTCCATTATTAGCTGGGCCTGGTGCAATTAGTAGCATGATTATTGCGGCCGAAAAAAGCACAAGCTTGGTGAACCATGCCAGCTTAACCATTCCTGTGGCTGTGGTTGGGACTTTAGTGTGGCTAACCTTAAGACTCTCTGTGAACATTTCACACAAACTTGGTACTATCGGCATCAATATAGTCACGCGCTTAATGGGCTTGATTTTAGCGGCCATGTCAATTGAGTTTATTGCGCACGGACTTACAGGATTGTTTCCAATACTTGCTTAATCGATAGCCTTACTGGTTTAGTCTGCCAGCTAGCGGTAAAATATCACTTTAAGCTTTAAAGTATTGCCATATGATTTGGAAACCCAATACCACCGTTGCTGCGATCATTGAACAAGACAGTCGTTTTTTAATGGTGGAGGAAAACACGGCTGATGGCGTTCGAATTAATCAGCCAGCAGGCCATTTAGACGAAGGCGAAACGATTTTGCAAGGCGTGACTCGCGAGACACTTGAAGAAACCGCCTACGATTTTACGCCCACAGAGTTATTAGGTATTTACCACTGGCAACGCCCAGCCAAGGACATTACTTACTTGCGCTTTGCCTTTGTTGGCGAACTAGGCGAGCACCATCCTGAGCAAGCTTTAGACCATGGTATTATTCGCGCGGTTTGGATGACGCCTGATGAATTACGCGCAAGCCAAGCCATACACCGCAGTCCGCAAGTATTAAAATGCGTAGAAGATTATTTAGCCGGGCAGCGTTTTCCTTTAGCTGTGCTTGCTCACTTATAAAGCAAAAGAATTTATGAAAAACAAAAGAGTTGTCGTCGGTCTTTCAGGCGGGGTGGATTCCTCGGTCACCGCTTTGTTACTCAAGCTACAAGGTTATGAGGTGGTTGGACTATTTATGAAAAACTGGGAAGACGACGACACAGACGAATACTGCTCATCAAAACAAGATTTGATTGATGCGGTTTCCGTGGCCGACAAAATTGGTATTGAAATCGAAGCCGTAAATTTCAGCAAAGAATACAAAGAGCGCGTCTTCCAAAACTTTTTAGATGAATACCAAGCAGGTCGAACGCCTAATCCAGATATTTTGTGCAATGCCGAAATTAAATTTAAAGCATTTTTAGAGCACGCCATGGGCTTAGGCGCAGACTTAATCGCCACAGGGCACTATGCGCAAGTGCGCGAAAATCCATTTGAAGCAGGCAAATATCAACTGCTAAAAGCGGAAGATGGTAGCAAGGACCAAAGCTATTTTTTACACCGCCTTAATCAAGCTCAGCTCTCAAAAACATTATTTCCACTTGGTCAGTTACTAAAACCCGAAGTGCGTGAAATTGCCCGTAAAGCCGGCCTTGCTAACAGTGAAAAGAAAGACTCCACTGGCATTTGTTTTATTGGCGAACGTCCGTTCCAAGAGTTTTTAAGTCGCTATTTACCCCGCGAACCGGGCGAAATGAAAACTCACGACGGCAAGGTGGTCGGCAAACACGATGGCCTAATGTATTACACATTAGGTCAGCGCCAAGGATTGAAAATTGGCGGCTTAAAAGAAAGCAATGGCGAGCCTTGGTTTGTCGCCCAAAAAGACATGGAAAATAATGTGCTGATTGTGGTGCAAGGGCACGAACATCCGCTCTTGCTTAATGACGGCTTGCAAGCCAGTAAAACGCACTGGATTAGCGGTGAAGCACCCAAAACCAATTGGGTGTATGCTGCAAAAACACGCTATCGCCAACCAGATGCACCATGCGAAATAGAGCGTTTAGATGATGATTTTGTTGAGCTTAAATTTGGTCAAAAACAATGGGCAATTACCCCAGGCCAATCAGCCGTAGTGTATGAAAGCAATGTCTGCTTGGGTGGCGGGATAATTACTGGGGCAATTTAAACTTAGGTAGAATTAAGCCTTAGGCGGCAAGGTTTCTGCAATTGAAGGACGTGCAGCCAGCGAGGCATTGAGTCTTGCTAAATTTGGGTAACGATTATTCAAATCCAGCTTATTGCCAAAGCGCAAATCCAAATAACCCAGCACGCAAACCACTGCGATATCGGCCAAGCTAAAGGTTTCGGCCACACAGAATTTATTTGCGCCTAGATCCTCATCGAGCGCTTTTAAACCAAGCTCAACTTTATTCCATTGTTTTTTAATCCAATTAGGGTCTTGTAAGTTTTCTGGGCGACGTTGCTCAACCATCACAGCCACACCAGCATCACAAACACCGTCAGCCAAAGACTCCCAGCGCTTCACTTGGAACTTAGATTTAGCGTCTTGCGGAATTAAATGTGACACAAGTGTGCGCTGATCTAAGTAATCCGCAATCACGCTAGAATCATACAAAGTCTCACCGTCATCCATAATTAACACTGGGATTTTCCCTAAAGGATTATACAAAAAAACAGGACAATCAGGATCAGCCAATACAACAATCTGCAGATCCATGGAAATACGTTTTTCAGCCGCAACAATAAGAACTTTGCGTGCATAAGGGCTAGTGAGTGAATATAAAAGCATCATGTAATCTGTTTCACTTTTCTAAAAGCGCTATCGAGACATCTTTAGCGGATTGTCATTATAATGGAATTTATGAACGAACTAATCAGTAAGCAAGTATTGGCCCAGTTGGCAGAGACGATTAAAGCCAATGTAAATGAGACCATCATTGAAGATTTAAGCGCTGCAGGGAGCCATGCCAAGGACTTCACTGCAAAACTTATCGCGCCCAATCAACTTGCCCTAGCCAGCATTATTTCTCGTGAGCCCGCTGTGATTTGCGGTATCCCATGGGTCGAGGAAAGCTTCAAGCAAATCGCACCTAGCGCGGCTATCAATTGGCAGGTCAAAGAAGGCGAATCAGTTAAAGCTAATCAAACGCTTTGCACGCTAAAAGGCAAAGCCCATGAAATGCTAAGTGCTGAGCGCTGCGCTTTAAACTTCTTACAAACACTCTCTGCAACCGCCACCGCAACCAAGCAATTTGTTGAAGCCATTAGTGGCACCAAAGCGCGCATTTTAGATACGCGCAAAACCATTCCTGGCTTACGCATTGCACAAAAATACGCGGTGACCGTTGGCGGTGGCTTAAATCACCGCATCGGGCTTTACGACGGGATTTTGATTAAAGAAAACCATATTGCTGCAGCAGGCAGCATTGAGACTGTGCTTGCGGAAGCCAATAAAATAGCAGCTCAGCAAGGCAATAACTTAAGCATACAAATCGAGGTGGAAAATTTAGCGGAGTTAGAATGCGCATTAAATGCGGGCGCCCAATTAATCTTGCTGGATAATTTTAACACCGGCTTGTTAAAAGAAGCCGTCGCGCTCAATGCCAATCGCGCCATCCTTGAGGCTTCGGGTGGGATTACTCTCTCAAACGTGAGAGAAATTGCACTCACCGGCGTGGATAGGATTTCCATCGGCAGTCTCACAAAAAACATTCAAGCCATCGACCTTTCGATGCGCTTTACAAAGATTTAATCAAAGAGCACTTAAAAAAATACAATAATCCTCTGTGTTTTAGGGTTTATTTGGCACTAACAAGCACAAGATTCTCAGCCGCCAGCCTTGACCAAAAGGCTGTAAACAGTTACTGTTCTAGGCTCCCCGATTATTAGCAAAAACAAGTACGATATGGACGATAGCAACCAGCAAAAAGTAGGCCAGATTTCTGGCGCAGAAATCATCATGCGATGCTTGCAGGAGGAGAACGTTAAGTTCGTCTTCGGCTATCCGGGCGGGGCTGTGCTTCACATTTACGACGCACTGTTTAAGCAAAACCACTTCAAACACATTCTCGTCCGTCATGAGCAAGCTGCGGTTCACGCGGCTGATGCATTTTCACGTGCAACAGGTGAAGTGGGTGTGGCGCTTGTGACATCTGGCCCTGGCGCGACCAATGCGGTCACAGGCATTGCAACTGCCTACATGGACTCCATTCCATTGGTCGTGATTAGCGGTCAAGTGCCAACTTCAGCCATCGGTATGGATGCATTCCAAGAAGTTGATATGGTTGGCGTAACACGCCCATGTGTAAAGCATAACTTCCTGATTAAAGACGTGCGCGACATCGCGATAACCATCAAAAAAGCTTTTTACATCGCAGCAAGTGGTCGTCCAGGTCCTGTAGTAGTGGATATCCCAAAAGACATTACTGCTGAATTCGCCGAGTATGATTATCCTAAGACCATAGAGATGCGTTCTTACACGCCAGTGACTAAAGGTCATTCAGGGCAAATTAAAAAAGCAGTGAAAATTCTGCTAGAAGCCAAACGCCCAATGATTTACACAGGCGGCGGCTTGGTATTGGGTGATGCTTCAAACGAATTAGTAAAATTAGCCAGAACGCTAGGTTACCCAGTCACCAACACCCTGATGGGCTTGGGTGGCTACCCTGCAACTGACAAACAATACTTAGGCATGCTAGGCATGCACGGCACTTACGAAGCCAACAATGCCATGCAAGACTGTGATGTGTTAATTGCTGTTGGCGCACGTTTTGATGACCGCGTTATTGGCAATCCTGACCATTTCTTGAGTGTTCCTCGAACGATTATTCATATCGACGTTGACCCTTCATCTATTTCCAAACGCGTCAAAGTAGATGTGCCTATCGTTGGTCACGTGCAATCCGTGCTTGCTGAGATGAACGAAATTTTAGCCGCTGAAACCAATAAACCTGATGCTGCAGCATTGAAAAGCTGGTGGGCAAAAATTGATGGCTGGCGCGGCAAAAAATCAGCAAGCTATGATGGCTCAAGCACCAGCATTATCAAGCCACAATACGTAATAGAAAAACTCTGCGAAGTCACCAAAGGTGACGCTTTTGTGACCTCAGACGTTGGCCAACATCAAATGTGGGCAGCGCAATACTATAAATTCGACAAACCTCGTCGTTGGATTAACTCTGGCGGCCTAGGCACCATGGGCGTGGGCTTACCTTACGCGATGGGATGTCAATTAGCTTATCCAGACGCCCAAGTGGCTTGTGTCACAGGTGAGGGCAGTATTCAAATGAATATTCAAGAACTTTCAACTTGTCAGCAATTCCATTTGCCAATTAAAGTCATTCTTCTCAATAACCGTTATTTAGGCATGGTTCGCCAATGGCAAGAGTTCTTCTACGAAAACCGTTACTCAGAGTCTTACATGGACAGCTTGCCTGACTTTGTAAAACTCGCTGAATCTTACGGTCACGTTGGCATGAACATTGAAAAACCAGCGGATGTTGAAGGCGCACTGCAAGATGCTTTCGCCATGAAAGACAAATTTGTGTTCATGAACTTTTTAACCGACAAAAAAGAAAATGTGTTCCCGATGGTGCCAAACGGCAAAGGTATCTCAGAAATGATTTTAGGCTCAGATACCAATGCAAATGACGCTGCCGATGAGATGGAAGGCTAAGATGAAACATATTATTTCTCTACTCATGGAAAACGAAGCAGGCGCGCTTTCACGTGTTGCTGGCTTGTTTTCAGCACGTGCCTACAATATTGAATCCCTGACAGTAGCACCAACTGAAGATGCTACTTTGTCACGTATGACGATTGTCACATCCGGATCGGATGAGGTAATTGAGCAAATCATCAAACAGCTCAACAAGCTAATTGATGTTGTAAAAGTCCTAGACCTGAATGATGGCCGCTATATCGAACGCGAGCTGATGCTGGTCAAGGTCAAAGCCGCCGGCGCCTTGCGCGAAGAGATGAAGCGCATTAGCGACATTTTCCGTGGCCGTATTATTGACGTAGCAGATGGAAGTTACACCATCGAACTCACAGGTTCTGGCTCAAAATTAGATGCCTTTTTAGAAGCATTGGATAAAACCGTGATTCTAGAAACTGTGCGCACCGGCGCTTCAGGCATTGGTCGCGGCGACAGAATTTTAAAAGTTTAATTATTTCATATCACCGAAGCAAAAAGCACCGAAAGGCAAAAACAATGAAAGTTTATTACGATAAAGACGCTGACCTCTCCATTATCAAGAACCTAAAAGTCACCATCGTTGGTTACGGTTCACAAGGTCACGCACACGCACAAAACTTAAAAGACTCTGGCGTTAACGTCACAGTGGGTATCCGTAAAGCGGGTATTTCATGGGCTAAAGCTCAAGCTGCTGGCCATAACGTTGCTGAAATTGCTGATGCAGTTAAAGCTGCTGACGTTGTGATGCTTTTATTGCCAGATGAAAACATGGCACAAATTTACGAAGCTGAAGTGGCTCCTCACTTGAAAAAAGGCGCTGCATTAGCATTCGCGCACGGCTTTAATATTCACTACAACCAAATCGTGCCGCGCCAAGACATGGACGTAATTATGATTGCGCCAAAAGGTCCAGGCCACACAGTTCGTTCTGAATACCTTAAGGGTGGCGGCGTACCCTCATTGATTGCTGTTTACCAAGACGCATCAGGCAAAGCAAAAGATATCGCATTGTCTTACGCTGCAGCTAACGGCGGCACTAAAGGTGGTGTGATTGAAACTGATTTCCGCGAAGAAACAGAAACAGACCTGTTCGGCGAACAAGCTGTATTGTGTGGTGGCGCCGTTGAATTGGTTAAAGCTGGTTTCGAAACCTTGGTTGAAGCTGGTTACGCCCCTGAAATGGCATACTTTGAATGCTTGCATGAATTGAAATTGATTGTGGACTTGATGTACGAAGGCGGTATCGCGAACATGAACTACTCAATCTCAAACAACGCTGAATATGGCGAATACGTGACTGGGCCTAAAGTGATTAATGATGAATCACGTTGGGCAATGAAAGAAGCCTTGGAAAACATCCAAAACGGAGAGTACGCTAAGAAATTTATCTTGGAAGGTCGTACCAACTATCCAGAAATGACAGCACGTCGTCGTTTGAACGCAATGCACCCAATTGAAAAGGTGGGCAGTCAATTACGTTCAATGATGCCTTGGATTGCTAAAAACAAATTAGTTGATCAATCTAAAAACTAATTTAGGCACTTATTAAGCGTTAATCGCTTAAAATAGAAGGGCAAGGTGGAAACACTCTGCCCTTTTTTACTTTTAGCCTTTTGAGATGTTAGTGAATATTTGTGAATTCTCAATTAAAAGTTCTACCGCAATATCTCATCCCTAAACAAGCGATTACCGCGCTCGCTGGCAAACTTGCTTCAGCCAAAGCTGGCAAGCTTACAACAGCAGTGATTAGATGGTTTGTAAAACGCTACCAAGTCAATATGGATGAGGCTGAGCAACCAGACATTACAACTTACCAAAGCTTTAACGAGTTTTTTACGCGCCCTTTGAAAAAAGGGGCGAGGCGCATCACCAAAGCTGATTTTATTTGCCCAGTCGATGGTGCAATTAGTCAATTTGGCGATATTAATGCCGACCAAATCTTTCAAGCTAAAGGCCATCAATACTCAACGCTTGCCATGCTGGCTGGCAATAAAGATTTAGCCGCTAGCTTTCAAGATGGTCTTTTCGCAACACTGTATTTAAGCCCTAAAGACTATCACCGCATCCACATGCCATGTGATGGCACCCTTAAAAGCATGACTTACGTGCCAGGCGATTTTTTTTCAGTCAACCCAACCACAGCCCAAGGCGTACCCGGTTTATTTGCAAGAAACGAACGGGTAATTTGTGAATTTCATTCTGCGCATGGGGTGTTTGTGCTAATTTTAGTTGGTGCAACGATTGTTGGCAGCATGGCAACTGTTTGGCATGATGTCATCAATCCGCCAAGACTTGGTGCCGTGAACACGTGGACTTACGAAAGCCAATCCATCTCACTCAAACAAGGCGAAGAAATGGGACGATTCCTGCTTGGCTCAACAGTAGTGATGCTGTTCCCAGCAAACACGCTTAAATTTAACAAAGCATGGTCGCCAGAAAAAACGATCAAGCTAGGTGAAAAAATGGCGGATGAAATTCATCCATAATAAAAAAGTCGCATCTCGCGGCTTCTTTACAAACTAGGCATTTCTACTCCCCAGAATGCTGTGTGTTCTCTGCCCGCTGCTTAGTGCGATCATCGCTTCCCAAGTGCACAGCCAATTCATTAAGCGCTAAGCGATATACATCGCGCTTAAACTCAATCACGCTTTCCAAGGGGACCCAATATTCGCTCCAGCGCCAAGCGTCAAACTCAGGGTGCGGTGTTGCCCTTAGCGACACATCGCTATCACGCCCTACCAAGCGCAATAAAAACCAAATTTGCTTTTGGCCTTTATAGCTTCCGCGCCACTCACGCTTAATCCAACTTGTTGGCACGTCATAGCGCAACCAGTCGCGTGTGCGGCCTAGAATTTTTACATGCTCAGGGCGCAAGCCAACCTCTTCCATCAGCTCTCGATACATGGCCTCTTCTGGGCTTTCGCCTTGTTTGATGCCACCTTGCGGGAACTGCCAAGAGTGTTCACGGATGCGTTTACCCCAAAAAACCTGATTATCGGCATTACTAATAATAATGCCGACATTCGGGCGATATCCATCGCGATCTATCATCACAAATAACCTTAATAATTTAGTGTAATTTTTTCATACTTCGCCACATTTTGAAAGGCATGGTTTCAATATCAGCCTCATAAAAGCTCAATTCCTTGATACATACATGGTTAAATCAAAAGATAAAGCCAATTTAATTTTTTCTTTAAAATTAAATGGTCAACCTTGTTAAGACAGACGCGTTAAATACTTAAACGCGCGTTAAAATAAAACTACCAATGACACCAAAGCGATTCCCTTGAAATCACCTAGTCAAAAAATTGCTATTACCATCACCAGCCTTATTATTTCAGGCTTCACCAGCTTATGTTTGGCGGGAAGTGCATATATTACCAATCAAGGTGACAATACCGTTTCGGTCATCGACACCAACACCAATGAAGTCATCAGCACCGTCAAAGTAGGCAAAGCGCCTGTTGGTGTAGCCGTATCAGCCATTAATCATCGTGCATATATCTCTAATGTCGATGGGCAAAGTATCTCTGTCATCGATACCAACAAAAATAAACTCATCAACACCTATCCAATTAAAGGTTCTCCCGTAGGTCTGTTACTCTCGCCCGATAGCAAAACGCTTTATGTGGCCGATTGGACTGATGATCGCCTCTATGTTTTAGATGCCATCAGCATGAAACTGCAATCCGAGATTAAAAATGGGAAGGCGCCTGCAGGCATGGTGATGAGCCAAGACGGGAAAAAACTTTACGTTGCCAATCGTGATAGCAATGAGGTCGCCATTATCGACACCACCACTCGCCAAACCAGCCATCGCATTTCAGTAGGCAATCACCCTTTTGGTTTGGCGCTCAGTAAAAATGGTCATGCGCTTTATGTTGTCAACGTCGTGAGCAACTCTGTTTCAGTCATTAACACCACCAACCTAAAAAGTGAGCGCATTAATGTAGGCGAGCACCCATATTGCGTCACAGCAAGCAAAGATGGTCTATTCTTATTTGTCACCAATACCCAAGATGACAACGTCTCGGTCATTGAACTCGCAAAAAAACAAAGCATTGCAACCATTAAAGTGGGCGAAGTGCCAGAAGGCATTAGTACAGATGAACAATCAGGCAATATTTATGTGGCTAATTGGTCAAGCAACCAAGTAAGCGTGATTGACGGACAAACCCAAAAAATCATTACCCAAATTAAAACAGGCGATAAAAGTAGAGCCTTCGGGCAATTCATTCTGCCATCCACTTCACAATAATGTTTTTTTCGTCAAAAGGCATCGTAAAAAAACCTAAAATTAGGTAAAGTGAGAAGTTAAGTTTTTTGCCGTTTATAAAGTAGTTTTCAGCAGAAAAGTAAGTAAGCAATGTCATTAATCTTTGGAGAAATTCGCATGAAAAAAGTACTCGCACTCATTGCCATGGCTATTTTGCCACTAACCGCAGCAGCGCACGGCCCTACTCCGCAAAAAGTAGAAAAAGAAATTGTCATTAAAGCTGACTCTGCAAAAGTGTGGGCCTTAGTTAAAGATTTCGGCAACTTGCAAAAATGGCATCCAGCAGTGGCTAGCACCAAACTAGAAACTAAAAAGGATGAAAATGGTGACATGCAAACCTACCGCACATTGACACTTAAAAGCGGCGGCACCATCTACGAAAAATTGCGAAGCGCTGACGACAAAGACATGCAATTGAAATACGAAATTGTTTCTGGCGTATTGCCAGTGGCGGATTACAACGCAAAAATGACGGTAAAAGCAGGCCCAGGCGCTGGCGAAACAACAGTGGTTTGGATGGCACGTTTTTATCGCGTTTATAAACTTAACCCACCTATTCCAGCTGGTCAAGATGACGAATCAGCACTTAAAGCAGTCACAGGCGTATTTGAAGCTGGCTTACCTGCACTAAAAGCACTGGCTGAAGCTAAATAACACTAATCTATTTTTTACGTATTATTTTTTAATCGCTTAAAAAGCCCAGTTAATCTGGGCTTTTTAACGCCAGGCGACGCTTATCAATCAAATACTTAGCGGCAGGTGAGCAGGCACGTAGTATTTTTTACTGCCATCCTTAAACCGCAAACCTAAATCGTTAGATACCAAAAACATGAGCTATGAAGTTTTTGCCATATTGAGCCGAAGCGGGTTAATTGCTTTGCTGACACTCTCAAAAAAACAAAGCCCTTCCAGCGCTTGCAAGCGACTGCTGGATAAAGTGGAAAGCGTCTCAAAACTTGCCAGCACGCTAGCGGTAATTGTGGTGTTTGTGGACAGCGCCATCAAAAAACTCAATTCTAAGAATTATTTTATCTATGACAGATTTTCTGTAGCCTCAAGAATAGGTTAAAAAAATGGGCTTTAATAGGCTTTAGCAGATATAGCTCCCCCCCACATTGGACTAGTGCACACCCTCTCTAAAAATGCCAAAATGTACCCTTCAGCTTTTTACGCGATATGGATTGTATGTCAAACCCTCAATTAAACCTTGAATCCATGATCATCGAAACATCGTTCCCCATTAAGCACAGCGTGATTTGGTTGCATGGCTTGGGCGCTGATGGCCATGACTTTGCGCCCATCGTGTCCGAGCTAAATATGCCCAATACCCGGTTTGTTTTTCCGCATGCGCCGCACAAACGGATCACCATGAATAATGGCTATGAGATGCGCGCTTGGTATGATTTATTTGACCTGAGTTTGCAACATCAGCAAGATGAAGCGGGCATGCGTGA
>CAMCTR010000038.1 GCA_945878605.1 Candidatus Methylopumilus universalis
TATATTTGGCTTATGCCGATGAGACCATTGATTGGTCTCAAATAGATGTTAAGGCGGATTTACTAGACGCGCCTTTGACTTTTGTGCCAGCGATGGCATTGCTGAGTTATGACTATCCTGTGCATCAAATTTCGCCAGACAATATCCCAGAAGCTCCATTAGAAACGCCTGTTAATTTATTGGTGTTTCGAGATGCTGAAGATGATGTAAAGTTTATCGAGCTTAATCAGATGACCGCTGCATTGATTGAAGACTTGCTAGATGGGCAATTGACCGCTAGGCAATCTTTAATCGGCATAGCTTCAGTGCTGGAATTTGAGGATGCTGATGCGATTGTGGATTTTGGTTTGGAAGTGTTGCAAGACCTAAAATCGCAAGGTGCAGTTTTGGGCGTATTAAGCACTAATCCTGATTAATGGCTTGGTCGCTATCCAATAAGCTGAAATAGTTTGAAGGCTCTAATACAGTAGGTAGGGGAATACCCAGCAATTCTTGATAGTCTTTGCTGTAATGTAGACCGCGGCTTTCATGTCTTTCCATTGCGCTGCGCACAATCAACTCAGCCACCTGCAATAAATTACGCAGTTCAATCAAGTTGTTGGTCACGCGGAAGTTACTATAAAATTCGTGGACTTCATCGCGGAGCAAATGAATACGGTGCATCGCGCGAGTAAGTCGCTTGTTGGTTCGCACAATCCCCACGTAGTTCCACATAAAGCGTCTAAGCTCGTTCCAGTTATGCGTAATGATGACTTCTTCATCCGCATCAGTGACGCGGCTTTCATCCCAATAAGGCAATGTCACGCAAGGTTTTTGAGGTTGCGCCAATATGGCAGATGCCGCCGCTTGGCCAAATACCATACATTCTAAAAGTGAGTTGCTAGCCAGGCGGTTTGCGCCATGCAAGCCTGTGCATGCGGTTTCGCCAATGGCATATAAGTTAGCCAAGTCAGTGCGGCCAGTATGGTCGGTCATAACACCGCCACAGCTATAGTGCGCGGCAGGAACCACAGGGATTGGTTCTTTGGTGATATCAATCCCAAGTTCCATACAGCGACGATAGATTGTTGGGAAATGTGAAATCACAAAGTCAGCAGGCTTGTGTGAAATATCTAAAAACACGCAGTCTAAACCGCGTTTTTTCATTTCAAAGTCAATCGCCCTTGCCACAACATCGCGTGGCGCTAGTTCGCCGCGAGGATCGTGTTTTGGCATAAAACGTGTGCCATCAGGTAGGTTTAATATACCACCTTCACCGCGAACCGCTTCTGTGACTAAGAAAGATTTCGCTTTAGGGTGGAATAAGCAAGTAGGGTGAAACTGAATAAATTCCATATTAGCAACACGGCAACCTGCCCGCCAAGCCATTGCGACGCCGTCCCCGGTACTGACGTCAGGATTGGTGGTGTAGAGATACACCTTGCCTGTGCCACCAGTGGCTAACACGGTTTGTTGTGCGCCTAAGGTCATGACTTTACCGCTCTTATTGTCGAGCACATAAGCACCTAAACATTCGGCATTATCTTGGGGCGTGCCAATGCCAGCTTTGCGTGAGGTGATCAAATCCACTGCAATATGGTCTTCAAGCACTGTGATATTAGGATGGCTGAGCACTTGTTCAGCCAGTGTTTTTTGAACGGCATGGCCGGTGGCATCAGCCGCATGAATAATACGTCTGTGGCTATGTCCGCCTTCGCGGGTTAAGTGATAGCCGCTGTCGTCTTCTTCTCGGGTAAACGGTACGCCCTGAGCAATTAGCCATTCCACGGTTTCGCGGGCGTGGCTAGCAACTTGTCTGGTCACTTCTTGGTCACAAAGGCCTGCACCTGCGATGAGTGTATCTTGGATATGCGCTTCAATGGAGTCATCGTCGGTTAGGACGGCTGCGATGCCGCCTTGCGCCCAATTGCTTGAACTGTCGTTAATTTTACGTTTACTGACTAGGCAAACCTTTTTCTTTGTTGCGAGTTTAAGCGCTACGGTTAATCCGGCAAGGCCGCTGCCTACGATTAATACATCAAATTGCTGCATATATATCCATTACATTGAACTTTGAGCATTTTAGCGCTGTCTGTAGTTGGTGGCTATACAATAAAAAGCTTAGGGGATAAAACATGATTGACGTTAAAAAAATCGCAGAGATATCCCGTATGGGGTTCGTTGATACAACGGCCGCGGGTTATACTTCAAGCATTACAACTAGTAAACAAACAGGGAGCATCGCCATCATGAACGGCAATGCCAATAATAATGCAGGAGGCGGGCAAGTTCCGGGTAACCGAGAAATTGACCAAGCATTGGTCGAGCGTGCGCAACGCGGCGACCAAAAAGCTTTCGGCATGTTAGTTGAGAAATATCAACGCAAGCTTGGGCGTTTGCTGTCTAGAATGGTGCGAGATCAAGCCGAAGTTGAAGATGTTGTGCAAGAGTCTTTTATAAAAGCTTATCGTGCATTACCTAATTTTAGGGGCGATAGCGCCTTTTATACTTGGCTTTATCGCATTGGCATTAATACGGCTAAGAACTATTTAGTTTCAATGGGTCGTCGTCCACAAATTAGTCACGATGTGGAAATTGAAGATGCTGAAAATTTCGAGGATGCTGAGGAACTTCGCACCGCGGAAACGCCAGAAACTGAAATGATGACTAAAGAAATTGCAAAGACCGTCAATGAAACAATGATGGCTCTGCCCGATGAACTCAGGACAGCCATCACTTTGCGTGAATTAGAAGGTTTGAGTTACGAAGAAATTGCAACATTAATGAGTTGCCCAATTGGCACAGTGCGTTCACGTATTTTTAGAGCGCGCGAGACTATTGCAGCTAAGCTCAGGCCTTTGCTTGATACGCCTGATGATAAGCGTTGGTAATTTAAAGGCTTGTGAAAGCCAGAATGAATTTAAACGTAGGAGAAGCAAATTGAAAGAACAAATTTCAGCCTTAATGGATGATGATTTGGCACTTGAAGATGCCAAGTATCTCATGACGGCCTTAAAAGCCAACGGTGAAGCTTCTAAAAGCTGGTCAACTTACCATTTGATTGGCGATGTCATCCGCGGTAATCGTGTGCTAAGGCATGACATGACGGCAAGCATTATGCAAGAAATTGCCAAACAACCTGCGGTGTTGGCGCCTCAACCAAGTTTAGTTAAGAGCAAACAAGTGGTTTGGTCTGTTGCGGCTTCGGTAGCGGCTGTCTTCTTTGTGGGCTTGGTGGTACTTCATCAACAGTCACAAGAAGCAAATGTGGCGCCGATTGAGATTGCACAAGCTGTCCCAGCAGATTATTTGCGTGCCCATCAATCAATGTCGCCTAGTAATGCGGCTTATTTTATTCAGCCAGCGGCCTTTTCACAAGATAAGTAATCTTGAAAAAAACCTTCTTAATTTCTATTGTTTTTGCTTTTTTGAGCTTGCTTTCTGGTGTTCTGTTTGCTGCTCAAGATGATGCGTGGCTGCTACTACAAAAAGCATCTCAAGCGGCTAGAGAACTAAGCTATAAAGGTGTTTTTGTTTACCAATCAGGCAATACTTCAAAATCTGTTCAGCTTACCCACATGAATTATGCTCAAGGGGAGTATGCGCTCATGGTAGTACTTGATGGTGCACCTCGCGAAGTGTTAAGTCAGGGTTCTGACGTTGTTATTTTTAGCCCCAAGAACGAAAAAATCATGATTGAAAAAAAGCGTGGACAGAATATGTTCCCCGCTTTATTGCCAAGTAATATGGATGCAATTAAATCAAGTTATCAGGCGTTAAACGGTGCTTTAGAACGTGTTGGTGGACGTGATGCTTTTGTGGTGAATTTGACCCCTAAGGATCAAATGCGCTATGGCTATAAATTTTGGGTGGATATAGAGTTTGGTTTGCTACTCAAGGCAATGACCTTGGGCGAGCGCGGCGATGCTTTAGAGCAAATTGGTTTTAGTCAGATCACCTTGATGGGTGGTCAGAATATGGACTGGTTCAAGCCTAAGTTTGATCCTAGCAAATCTTATGAAATGGACCAAGAAGCCCCCGCAAAGGCGAACGCTGCCGACATGGATTGGGATGTTGCCCAATTACCCTCAGGTTATCGTAAAGTCGATCAAGTGAAACAGTCTGTGCATGGCAAAACTTTGCCAGTTACGCAGATGATTTTCTCCGACGGCCTCGCTTCAATATCTATCTTTATCGAACCGCTTGCCAAGGGCGCGCGTCCTAAAGTAGGCCATACCGTTGTTGGTGCCACACACTTCTTTGCTTTGGTCAACGAAGGGCATCAAGTTATGGTGATTGGTGAGGTGCCAGAAGCGGCTGTGACTCAATTTGCCAAAGCGGTTAATTTCAAAAATAAGAAGTGATTGTTAAGCAAAAAATTCTAAAGTCATTCACAATGACGCTCTGTTATTTTCAGTATTGAAACCTAAGCAATGATTCAAGAGAACGCAATTGTCGTGAGCATCGATAAAGATGTCGCTAGCCTAGAAATTGTTCGTAACAAGCCTTGTGGTTTGTGTGGGCAATCTCGTGGTTGCGGTATTTCTATTTGTGGGCGTTTATTTGGCCATCGCCCAAATCTTTTTAAAGCGCAAAACACGGTCAACGCTGAAGTCGATCAAGTCGTTGTGGTGGGAATGGAAGAGAGCGCTTTGTTATGGAGTTCTTTTGCTGTTTACGGCATTCCGCTTGCATTGCTGATTTTAGGCGCGATACTAGGTAGTACGGTTTTTTTTAATGCTTTGTATGCGGACAGAAACACTGCATTCGGTGCTGTCACGGGTTTGTTTATAGGCTACTTGTGGTTAAAAGGGCACAATCAAGGTAGCAGGTTAGATGCGCGTTATCGGCCTGTGATTTTGGGCTTGGCAGAGCCAACTTCAATTGTTAATGTTCAATGTAAAAAGGAGTAAAAAGTATGATTAAAAAAATAGTCGCCATTTCTGCATTTTTGCTTGCATTTTCTGGCACAGCTTTTACAAAAGAATTACCAGATTTTACGGAGCTTGCTGAAAAGCAGGGGCCGTCAGTGGTGAATATTAGTGTTACACAAATGGTGCAGGGTAATGGCAACCCTTTTGCTGGGATGCCAGATGATGAACAGTTTAATGAGTTATTCCGTCGTTTTGGTTTGCCTTTGCCAGGCGGTCCGAGAGGTCAAGCGCCTCAGCAAGAGTTTAAATCGCAGTCCTTAGGTTCTGGTTTCATTATTAGTGCAGATGGTTACATATTAACCAATGCCCACGTAATTAACGCCGCTGATGAAGTGATTGTTAAGCTTTCAGACAAGCGCGAATTTAAAGCAAAGATTATTGGCTCGGATCGCCGTACTGATGTGGCTTTGCTTAAGATTGATGCTAGCGGTTTACCTAAGGTTTCAATCGGAGACCCTAATCAACTCAAAGTGGGAGAGTGGGTGGCTGCGATTGGCTCTCCATTTGGACTTGAAAATACGATGACGGCTGGTATTGTGAGTGCTAAAGGTCGTGCATTGCCTCAAGAAAATTTCGTGCCATTTATTCAGACAGACGTAGCGATTAACCCAGGCAACTCTGGTGGTCCGTTGTTTAATTTGAAGGGCGAAGTAGTGGGTGTTAATTCTCAAATTTATAGCCGTAGCGGTGGTTCTATGGGCTTATCTTTTGCCATTCCGATTGATGTGGCAATGGATATTTCTAGCCAAATTAAAGCCGGCGGAAAGATTTTTCGTGGTTGGTTGGGTGTTTCTATTCAAGAAATCACCAAGGACTTGGCCGAGTCATTTGGGATGAAAAATACCAACGGCGCTTTAGTCGCGGGTGTTGAAAAAAACGGCCCTGCAGATAAAGGTGGTTTGGGTGCTGGCGACGTGATTCTTAAGTTTGATGGCAAGGCGATCAATTCATCATCTGATTTACCACGTTTTGTTGGTGGGGTAAAGCCAGGTAAGGCTGTGAATGTTGAAGTGCTTCGCAAAGGCGCTACAAAAACATTATCCGTTGCTGTTGGTGAGGCGCCAAATGATAAAGAGGATGTGACCACGTCAAGCAAAGGTGCGACTAAAACAGAAGTTAATCGCGTAGGCTTAATTTTGAATGAGTTAACGCCTCAACAAAAGAAAAAGCTTAATGGCAAAAATGGCTTATTGGTAACTGATTCACAAGGTGCTGCTGCACTTGCCGGTGTTCGTCGCGGCGATGTAGTGCTGGGTATTAATAATACAGAAGTCACTACCGTAGAGCAGTTTAATAAGACTTTAACGTCTGTACCAAACGGCAAAACCCTCGCAGTATTGGTGTTGCGCGGAGAAAGTACTTTGTACGTGCCAATTAAAGTCAATGATACGAAGTAAAGCTATGAAGCAATCAGTTCAAGAAAAGAGCCTGTGCATCTCATGGTGTTAAGCCTCTAATTGCTGTAAAATCAAACCTTAGTAGTAGGTTGCAGGGGCGCTTAGGCGCCCTTGTTGTTGGTATAACTTTTGCACTGTATTTATGAACAATATCCGTAATTTTTCCATCATCGCCCATATCGACCACGGTAAATCGACCTTGGCTGACCGTATTATTCAATTGTGCGGAGGCTTGTCTGACCGCGAGATGGAAGCGCAAGTCCTCGACTCTATGGATTTGGAGCGTGAGCGTGGCATCACTATTAAGGCGCAAACAGCCGCTTTGCAATACAAAGCCTTGGATGGACAAGTCTATCAACTCAATTTAATTGACACCCCAGGCCACGTCGACTTTTCTTACGAGGTTAGCCGCTCATTGTCAGCCTGTGAGGGTGCGTTGTTGGTGGTGGATGCTAGCCAAGGCGTTGAAGCGCAAAGTGTGGCTAACTGTTATACCGCATTAGATTTGGGCGTTGAAGTCACTTCAGTGCTGAATAAAATTGATTTGCCATCCGCAGACCCTGACCGCGTGATTCAAGAAATTGAAGATGTGATAGGCGTTGAAGCGCAAAACGCGGTTCGTTGTTCAGCGAAGACAGGTGAAGGTGTTCGTGATGTGCTTGAGGCTGTTGTGGCTAGAGTTCCTGCCCCTAAGGGGGATGTTAACAAGCCACTGAAAGCATTGATTATTGACTCATGGTTTGATAACTATGTGGGCGTAGTGATGTTAGTGCGTGTGGTGGATGGCATGCTAAAACCGAAAGATAAAATTCGCTTAATGGCAACAGGTGCGGTGCATCTGTGTGAAGAAGTTGGTGTATTTACGCCGAAGTCATTCCAAAAGACATCACTTTCAGCGGGAGAAGTAGGCTTTATTATTGCGGGCATTAAAGAGCTGACAAGCGCTAAAGTAGGCGATACCGTTACGTTGGCTGATAGACAAGCCACAGAAGCTTTGCCGGGCTTTAAAGAGGTAAAGCCACAAGTGTTTGCAGGTTTGTACCCTGTTGAATCGAACCAATTTGAAGCGCTCCGAAGTGCACTCGAAAAATTACGCTTAAATGATGCTTCATTGCAGTTTGAACCAGAAAACTCGACGGCACTAGGCTTCGGTTTCCGTTGTGGCTTCTTAGGTCTTTTGCATATGGAAATTGTGCAAGAGCGCTTAGAGCGCGAATATGATATGGATTTAATTACCACCGCGCCAACGGTTGTGTATGAGTTGCTGCTCAAGACGGGCGAAGTCGTGCAAATTGAAAATCCTTCACGCTTGCCAGAGCCCTCACGCGTGGAAGAAATTCGTGAGCCGATGATTAATATCAATTTGCTCATGCCGCAGGATTATGTCGGCCCTGTGATGACGCTTTGTACTGGTAAACGCGGTATGCAAAAGAATATGCAGTATATGGGCAGACAAGTGATGCTTAGTTATGAAATGCCGCTCAATGAAGTTGTGCTCGATTTCTTTGATAAGCTTAAGTCAGTCTCTCGCGGTTACGCTAGCATGGATTATGAGTTCCTAGAATTCCGTGCGGCGGATTTGGTTAAGCTAGACATTATGGTGAACGGCGATCGCGTTGATGCACTATCACTCATTGTGCATAGGCTCAACGCAGTTTATCGCGGCCGTGAAGTGGCGGCTAAAATGCGCGAATTAATTCCTCGTCAAATGTTTGATGTAGCGATTCAAGCTTCGATTGGTGCCAATATTATTGCTCGAGAAACTGTAAAAGCAATGCGTAAAAACGTATTGGCTAAGTGTTATGGTGGCGATATTAGCCGTAAGAAGAAATTGCTAGAAAAGCAAAAAGAGGGTAAAAAACGCATGAAACAAGTGGGTAACGTTGAAATCCCACAAGAAGCGTTCCTAGCTATTTTACGCGTCGAAGATAAGTAAAGTAAAAAGATAAATAGAAAATTCAGAAGAAAGTAAAGGGCAATTCGCATGATGTTCGCATTTTTTATGTTGGTGGTTTTGTTATTGACTGGCTCCATCTGGTTATTAGATAAACTTGTTTTGCGTAAAAACCGCGCACCTAACTCTCCAGACCCGATGCTGGTGGAATACTCAAAAAGTTTCTTCCCAGTCATTTTGGCTGTGTTTCTTATTCGCTCATTTATTGCCGAACCGTTCAAAATTCCTTCAGGCTCTATGATGCCGACGTTATTGGCAGGTGATTTTATTCTGGTCAATAAATTTACCTACGGTCTGCGCGTGCCTATTTTGAATAACACCTTTATTGAAATAAGCCATCCAAATCGTGGTGATGTATTTGTTTTTCATTATCCGCCAGACCCATCGATTGATTACATCAAGCGTGTGGTTGGCTTGCCAGGCGATAAGGTTTTGTATCAAGACAAACAGCTTTTCATCAATGGTCAAAAGCTTGATATGGGTTATATTGACGATTACGCTTATGAGAGCGCGGGCTTAAACCAAGTGCACGCAAAGCGTTTTGAAGAGCAATTGGGTGATGTAAAACATGACTTGCTAATTGAAGAAAATAGCATGAGCCGCGAAGGTGCTTTTGAAGTGCCTAAAGGGCATTACTTTGCGATGGGTGACAACCGAGACAATAGTCGTGATAGCCGTTATTGGGGCTTTGTGCCAGAGCAAAATTTAGTTGGCAAGGCCTTTTTTATTTGGTGGAATTTTGATCAATTTAAACGCATTGGGACGAGCATTCATTAATGATGGAACTTCAGAATCTTAACTCTTTTTCACATCAACGCGGGATGACATACATTAGCTCAGTGAAAAGTCGTGATTTGACTATTGATGAAACGGATCAAAAAGTCGTCGCAGCAGAGTATCAAGTGTTAACGCCATTGGTCGGCAATGTCAGCATTGTGATGAAATTTAAGGCGACCACAAAGCATTAGTCTAATGCTTGGCTCATGATGAATAATCAAACGATCTTTGGACTTCAGCGCTTAATTGGCTATAACTTTCATCATCAAGCCTTGCTAACTCAAGCGCTCACGCACCGTAGTTTCGGCAGCATCAATAATGAGCGTTTAGAGTTTTTAGGTGATGGCGTGCTTAACTTCATTATCGCGAGTCAGCTCTATATTGCCTTTCCTAAGTTGGACGAGGGTGAATTAAGTCGTTTACGTGCGCATTTAGTTAAAGAGCCAACGCTCGGTGAATTAGCGCTGGCGCTCAATATTGGCGAAGCACTGCGCTTAGGCGAAGGTGAGTTAAAAAGTGGTGGATGGCGGCGCCCCTCAGTGTTGGCAGATGCCTTAGAGGCTATTATAGGTGCGGTTTTTCTTGATGCTGGGTTCGATGCGGCTGAGATGGTTGTGATAAAACTATTCACACCTTTAATTGAAAAAATAGACCCGAAATCTATCGGCAAAGATCCAAAATCTTTATTGCAAGAATATCTCCAATCTAAAAAAATCGACGTGCCTAATTATGAAGTGTTGGCGATTGAAGGTGAGGCGCATTGCCAAATATTCCGCGTCGAATGCAAAGTTTCAAAATTCAATATCACCACACAAGGGGAAGGCACAAGCCGCCGTAATGCTGAGCAAGAAGCGGCCAAGCTTGCCTATCAACAAATAACTGCCTAAACATTTGCGTAAAAGCGTAAATGTGAAATCGAAAGTATAGTGAAAGCTTAAACATGACTCAAAAACCCCCATTCCGTTGTGGCACTGTTGCCATTGTTGGTCGCCCAAACGTTGGTAAATCAACATTACTTAACCACATTATGGGAATGAAGCTTAGTATTACCTCACGCAAAGCCCAAACGACGCGTCATCGTTTGCTTGGCATTCACACTACCGAAGATACGCAGTTTTTGTTTGTGGATACGCCAGGCTTTCAGCAAAAGCATATTAATGCGCTGAACAAAACACTGAATAAAACTGTGACCCAAGTGCTTAATGAAGTTGATGTGGTTCTCTTCGTGATTGAACCTATGCATCTTGGGGACGCCGATAAAATCGTCTTGAATTTATTGCCGAAAGATAAGCCAGTGCTTTTGGTTGTCAATAAGGCTGACTTGATGGGTGATAAAGGTAACTTATTGCCGTTGATTCAAGATTTTGACTTGTTATTTCCATTCGCCGCGATTGTGCCAGTGAGTGCTAAAAAGAGCTTGTACCTTGATGAACTTTTGAGTACTGTCCGTGAGCATCTTCCTGAGCAAGCAGCCATATATGGTGAAGATGAAATTACCGATAAAAATGAACGTTTCTTAGCGGCAGAGTTGCTTCGCGAAAAAGCTTTCCGCTTTCTTGGTGAAGAAGTGCCCTACGGCATTACCGTTGAAATTGAAAAGTTTGAAATGGAAGGTAATCTGCGCCGTATTCATGCCGCATTTATTGTGGATAAAGAAAGCCAAAAGCCTATGCTCATTGGTAAAGGTGGCGAGAAGCTCAAGAAGATTTCAACGGAAGCCCGTCAAGATATGGAAAAACTTTTCGACGGTAAAGTCTGGCTTGAAACTTGGGTGAAAGTAAAAGGAGGTTGGGCGGATGATGAACGTGCGCTCAAGAGTCTGGGTTATTAGGTCATTGGGTTTGTTAGGCGCTAAAGGTTTCTAAATGGCTGTTAGTAGTATCTCACGTCAGGACAATCAGCCAGTTTATGTTCTGCACACTTATCCTTATAAAGAGACCAGCTTAGTGGTTGAGTTGTTTACCCGTGATTTTGGGCGGGTTTCCGCAGTGGCAAAGGGCGCAAGAAGACCACGCTCAGCGATGCGAGGTATGTTACAGTCATTTCAGCCTCTGCTCGGCGCTTGGTCAGGTAAGTTAGAGCTTAAAACGCTACATTCTCTTGAGTGGTTCTCAGGACTTTTAATGCTGCAAGGTGAGGCTTTGATTTGCGGCTTTTACCTCAATGAGCTATTGCTTCGTTTATTGCCGCGTGAAGACGCTCATGAAGCCTTGTTCGATGAGTACACACAAACCCTGAAATTGCTTTCGCTGGCGCCGGATGATTCACCCAATATTCTGCGCCGCTTTGAGTTACGACTATTGCAAGCATTGGGGTATGCCGTGCCTTTAACGCAAAACATTCGCGATGAGGCGGTGACTGCTGAAGCGCAGTATTATTACGTGCCAGAAGTCGGGCCCGTTTCGTCAAAACATGACTATCAAGAAAATGGCGTACAATTGTCTGGTAAAACCTTGCTGGACATGGCGCAGGATGACTACGCTGACTTGCAAACGCAGCAACAAAGTAAGCAGTTAATGCGTCTTTTGCTGGCGCATTATTTGGGTGATAAGCCGCTCCATACTAGACAACTTTTAATTGATTTACAGGATTTATGATGGCAAGTTCCAACATCAAATTAGGCGTGAATATCGACCATGTAGCCACTTTGCGCCAAGCGCGTGGCACCAAGTACCCAAGCGTGGTGCAAGCAGCTTTGCGTGCTGAAGAAGCGGGTGCTGATAGCATCACTATTCACTTGCGGGAAGATAGACGTCATATTCAAGACGCGGACGTTTATGCGCTTCGCCCATTGCTACAAACGAAAATGAACTTCGAAATGGCAGTCACCGATGAAATGGTGGGTATTGCTTTAGTAGTGAAGCCGCAAGACGTTTGCTTAGTGCCTGAGCGCCGAGAGGAACGCACCACAGAAGGCGGCCTTGAAGTAGCGGGTAATTTAGTGCGAGTTAAAGCTGTTTGTAAAACGCTGGCTAATGCGGGCATACGGGTTTCATTATTCATCGCCCCAGATATCGCGCAAATCAACGCGGCTAAAGCGGCAGGCGCACCTGTGATTGAGATTCACACAGGCAAGTTTGCAGATAGCGATGGTGCTGAGCAAGCGAAAGAATTGGCACGCATTCAAGAAGCGACTGCGCATGCATTATCTTTAGGCTTGGTCGTGAACGCTGGACACGGTTTGAATATCCATAATGTGCATCAAATTGCGGCTATCCCTGGTATTGAAGAACTCAATATTGGTCACGCCATTGTTGCGCATGCAGTCTTTGTAGGCTGGGAATACGCAGTGCGAGAAATGAAGGCCTTGATGGTTGAGGCAGCTCGCTAGGCCATGATTTACGGTGTCGGCACAGACTTAGTAGAAGTGGCTCGAATTCAAGATTCGCTAGACCGCTTTGGCGATCATTTTGCGATGCGAGTGTTGAGTGAGCGCGAAATGCAAGAATTTCAATTATCAAATACCAAAGCACGTTTCTTAGCTAAACGCTTTGCCGCCAAAGAAGCTTTCGCTAAAGCGCTCGGAACGGGCATACGCAAACCAGCTACCTTTGAGAATATTGGCGTGGGGCATGATGATTTAGGTAAGCCAGTGTTTGATTTGGCATCTGAATTGCAAGCATGTTTGGAAACAAAAAACATACAGTTT
>CAMCTR010000039.1 GCA_945878605.1 Candidatus Methylopumilus universalis
AGTAAAAATTAGATAGTTTAATCATCATCTTGTGGCTCATGCTGACTTATTGCGAAGCGTCGATTACTTCCTTTACTTCGATACCAAACGCGCTTAATAAAAGAAAAGCCCGCTAATAAATTCTTTCAGCGCGTATTCGTCTATACACAGCTAATACTTTAGGCACATACAAACGTGTTTCAATAAAGGGTGGAATTCGCATGTGGTGCTTACTCACTGCCTTAGGCCCCGCGTTGTAAGCAGCTAGGATCAAAGGCATATCGCCGTTAAAGAGGGTGTGGAGTTCACGCAAATACTGTGCGCCGACCAACACATTTTGTGCTGGGTCATAGGGGTTAGTTACGTTAAAACGCCTTGCCGTGCTGGGCATTAATTGCATCAAACCTTGCGCGCCTTGCCGTGACACAGCCCTAGCGTTGTAATTTGACTCGACCCGGATGACTGCATGAATTAAGGCAGGATCAATGGATGTTTGTGCAGAAGCGCTGGCTACCGCCTCGCTAATTTGTTGTCGTGACAAACCATTCGCATTAGCACTCGTTGTATTTTTAGCGATGCCAGACGAGCGAAGATCATCTTCAAGCAGCAGTTCATAGCGATCACGCTGATTTGTGGATTCTGAATCGGTGAGTAAATTAGTTAACAAAATAAGTTCGCTAGTATCCTGTTGCATATAAATATCAGCTTGCGCGATAAATGGCGTTAGAAAAAGCGTGAGCGTCGACATCATCAAAAAGGCATGCGTCAATTGTATAGCTGGCTGAAATGTAATTTTCATAAGAATTTAAGATAGCTCATTAACATGACAAACGGATGACATTGCTAGCCTTCTTAGAGATTTTCTGTTTAGTGCGGCGCCAGGGCAACCCTATCTCAATCAGTCAAAACTCGGGATACTTGCAGCGAATTTAGTTTCGCGCGCCAAGCAAGCTTTTGATAGCAGTCGCTAATTGATGCCAGCGGTTATATGCATCCAACATGGATTGCTTATGCTCGTTTTCGAGGTGTGCTTGTTTAGCATTGTTTAATAACATTAGCTTCGACAGGCGAATGGCGAAGGATCAGTCAGGCCCGGCACGGACCAGTCTATCCTTGACAAAATTGAAATTATTCTGCAATGAAAGCGTCATGCTTAGGTAATACTTATTTTTTACAATTTTAAGGATATTTTGACCTGTTAAAGATTCATGGCAAACAATCAATCAGCTTTAACTGAAGAAGAATCCGTATTGCTTTTGGATGTTTTTGAAGAATCTCTTCGGGTTTTTAAACGCGAGCAATTTTTCTCCTGGCTGCAAGGTTCAATGCAATCATTAATCCCGCATGAAGTATTGATTTGTGGTTTTGCGCTAAAAAATCAGTCACAACTGCATTTTGATAGTTTCGTGAGCACCCGTTATGTGAATCACCAGCATGTGAGATTTGCAACAAGTTATGAGAGTGGTATCGTTAACCGTGTGATTAATGCTTGGAAAAAAGATCTTTGCCCAATATTGGTTTCTCACACGCTTGAAGAAGTTGATTATGGCCCTTATCGCGTCCCCTTTGTTGAAAGCGAAAAAGTGCTCAATCAATTAGAGATTAGAAATATCGCTGCCCATGGCGTTTCGAATAAAGAAGGCGATGTCATCACCTTCTTTAGTTTTTCTCGGATAGCTGGTGAGCCCAACCCCAGGCATGCCTATATTTTGCAATTGTTAGTGCCTCAAATGCACCATGCCTTTTTGCGGGTAATGAACAACATCTATAGATACAAGAATATACCTACTAAACTCGACCAAATCCCCCCAACGATCCTAAAAATTGAAAAACAATTAATATCGCCCCGTGAAATTGAAGTGTTGCGTTGGGTCAATTCAGGAAAAACTAATCCAGAGATTGCTGACATCTTGTATGTCAGTGTGAACACAATTAAAAATCATGTACACAACGCGATTGCTAAGCTGGGGGTTGAGAATAGGTCGCAAGCGGCTAACAAGGCCCAGGAAATGGAATTGCTGAAATAAATAGTGGCATTTTTACAGTCATGACGATAACGCACCCTTTGACTCTGCATTTAGTCGCTTGGCAAGGTGCTTGGAATAGATATCATTGGCTTAACGATTTACCGCTCGCATCTAAGTCCCGCTTAACTCTATTTCTGATGAGTCTTTTTAAAAGTGGACTCATCGCGTCAACTCATCACAACAAGATAATTGCTCACATATATATTTGATTTGACTATCCAAGGCCAGTCAATTTATTCTTGCCTATCCTAATGTCACCAAATGCAATTAAGTGACCGCAATGATAAGCATTTGCTGAT
Organism: Candidatus Methylopumilus universalis; assembly: GCA_945878605.1. GTDB lineage: Bacteria > Pseudomonadota > Gammaproteobacteria > Burkholderiales > Methylophilaceae > Methylopumilus_A > Methylopumilus_A universalis_B. The sequence goes on from CAMCTR010000039.1 coordinate 2,306, forward strand.
TCAATATTAAAGAAAACGATTGATATGTCCAAAATAGCTGAAGATTTAAAAGTCCAACCCGTCATTTTGTCTGGCGGCTCAGGTACTCGGCTTTGGCCCATGTCGCGAGAAAAATATCCAAAGCAGCTCCTCCCTCTATTCGGAGAGGACTCCTTGTTACAAGGCACGGTTCGTAGATTAGATGGCATCGCTGGCCTAGCATTAGCCCCAACGATGGTGGTCTGCAATGAAGAGTATCGCTTTGTGATTGCTGAGCAATTGCGTTTAATGGGCAAAGAAGGCGTGATTGTTTTGGAGCCAACGGGCAGAAATACTGCCCCAGCGCTGACCTTGGCAGCGCTTGAGGCAGATGAGGTGAATGGCGATCCTGTGCTGCTCGTCATGCCTGCCGATCATATTATTCTGGATAATGCCGCTTTTCAATTAGTGGTTCGCCAGGGTGCAAGTTTAGCGGCAGCCGGCATGATCGTCACATTTGGCATTACCCCGGATTGTCCAGAAACAGGCTATGGTTATATTCAAACGGGCGAGTCCTTGCCCCAATCAAGTGCTTTTGAATTGACGCGTTTTGTAGAAAAGCCTAATCGCGAGACAGCGCAAACCTATGTCGATGCGGGTAACTATTTATGGAATAGCGGATTATTTATGGTGCGCGCCAGTGTTTGGCTATCTGCTATGGCGCAATGCAGACCCGACATTTTGACTGCATGTAAAGCGGCCTCTCAGGGTGAACAACTAGATGGAAACTTCGTCCGTGTTGGTAAGGCTGCGTTTGCAAGTTGCCCAAGCGACTCGATTGATTATGCGGTGATGGAGCGCATTGCAGCTGGCCAGGAGAATCTTCCGCCGGCCGCGGTGATTCCTTTAGCTGCGGGCTGGTCTGATGTAGGTGCGTGGGATTCTTTATGGGAAGTGTTGGATAAGGATGCCTCAGGTAACACAGTGCAAGGGGATGTATTACTTAACGATTGTAAAGATACCTTAGCGTTTTCTGCGAGCCGATTATTAGCCTGTGTTGGGGTGAGCGACTTGGTCGTGGTAGAAACTGCTGATGCCGTGTTGGTTGCCCACAAGAATAAGACGCAAGATGTGAAAAAAGTCGTGGACCAGTTGAAACGGCAAGGCCGAATAGAAGGCGTCACCCACCGTAAAGTCTATCGTCCTTGGGGCTGGTACGACAGTATCGATGCAGCAGAGCGTTTTCAGGTTAAACGCATCATGGTAAAACCAGGCGCGCAATTATCCTTGCAACTGCACCATCATCGCGCCGAACATTGGATAGTCGTGAGGGGGACTGCCAAAGTCACGCGTGGAGACACGAGTTTCATCTTGGCAGAAAATGAATCTACCTTTATTCCGCTTGGCATTAAGCATAGGCTAGAAAATACGGGCAAAATTCCCCTTGAAATAATTGAGGTGCAGTCTGGCAGTTACTTGGGCGAAGACGATATTGAGCGTTTTGATGACTCTTATGGCCGCTCATAGTGGCTAAGGTGTGCAATCGACTGTTTTTTTGTTGACACTCAATCACCACATTAGCCACCTTTCATTCTGAAGTAATGCTGAGTACTCGCTCAAGATGTCATTTAATTGAAACATATTTGTCAAACTCTTAATATAAAATGACGAGTCCTGTGATAATGTTGATTTTGCTAAGTTGAAGGGCAATGTAATGACCAATTCATTTATTAACCATCCATTGAGTAACAAACAATGGAAAAATAAACCATCAAACTTGAGCCAGCGCGGTTTTACTTTGCTAGAGCTATTGGTGGTCATGGTGATTATTGGCCTGCTCGTTGGTTATGTTGGCCCTAAATATTTCGCGCAAATCGGCAAGTCAGAAGTCAAAGCCACGCGCGCGCAAATCGACGCCTTAGAAAAATCCTTAGACCAATATCGTTTAGATACTGGTCATTATCCTGCGACTGAGCAAGGATTAGCCGCGCTCATGGTCAAGCCAGCAAGCGAAGCGCGTTGGTCAGGTCCTTATCTTAAGAAAAACGTGCCTGCAGATCCTTGGGGCAATCCTTACCAATACAAATCCCCTGGCGAACATGGCGAATACGATTTATCTTCTTTAGGTAAAGATGGTCAACCAGGTGGCGTAGATGAGATGGCCGACATTGTCAGCTGGTAGTTATGCTTTATGACCTCAGTGTATTACGCGGCAAAGAGTATTCATCGCTACGACTAGATGCCGTCAGCGAGCAGATGGCTATTGGTAGTGCTAAGTCTTTAGGCTACACCGTATTTTCTGCCAAGCCAGCGGGCAACGGCTGGCAAAAACACTTCACCAAGCGTGAACGCTTTCCGCTCATGCTTTTTAGTCAAGAAATGCTGGCTTTGCTTGAAGCGGGACTCAACTTGATGGAAGCCATAGAAGCCTTGGCGGAAAAAGAAACCCGCCCAGAAGTTAGGCAGACGCTTCAAGGCGTGCTCAGGCAGTTAAGTGAAGGTCAGCCTTTGTCCACCGCCATGCAATCCTTTTCTCAAGCCTTCCCGCCTTTATATGTGGCGGCATTGAGAGCCAGCGAAAAAACAGGAGGGATGGCTGATTCTCTCAAGCGCTACATCGCTTATCAAAGTCAAATCGATCAGGTGAAAAAGAAAGTCATCTCAGCCTCCATTTATCCTGCCATGTTGCTCTCGGTCGGCAGCTTGGTGGTACTGTTTTTAGTGGCGTATGTCGTGCCTAAGTTTGCGCATATTTACGAAGACATGGGCAGTGACCTGCCATTCTTATCGCAAGTATTACTGTCACTGGGCACCTTTATCGAGCAACATGGTTTTAGTTTGATGATGAGCTTGTTTGGCTTGCTCGCTGCTTCACTTTATTTATTAAGTCTCAAATCGGTGCGTGCCAAATTAATGGAGATGGTATGGCAAATCCCAGCTATCGGCGAGCGCATGAAAATCTACCAGCTCTCACGTTTCTATCGCTCCCTGGGCATGCTGCTGATTGCAGGTATCCCGATTCTTAATGCGCTCAAGATGGTTTCAGGTCTGCTCGCCCCCGCATTAAGAGTGCGCATGCTGGCGGCTTCCGAACAAATTCGTCAAGGTCAAGCCATTTCCATGGCCATGGAGCTCAATGATCTTTCAACGCCTGTTGCACTGCGCATGCTGAGGGTGGGGGAACGGAGCGGCATGATGGGCGAAATGATGGAGCGTATTTCTAGCTTTTACGATGAAGAAACCGCGCGCTGGATTGATTGGTTTACCAAACTATTTGAACCCTTGCTCATGCTGTTCATTGGTTTTGTGATTGGGTTTGTGGTGCTCATGCTGTATATGCCCATTTTTGATTTGGCGGGAAGTATCCAATGAACCAGCCGATCATCCACCAAGCAGCGCCTAAGCTTATTAGCGCGGAGGCGATTCAACAGGCAAAACAAATTGCCCAGCAATCTCGTCGCCGTTTGATTGAGGTCTTAGCAGACCAAAGCGAGCTCTCGCAAGAAGCATTTCTTGCGGCATTAGGGGCGGCGTTTCAGTACGTGACCCTTGATAACAAAGCCTTACATGAACTTAGCACGGATTTTGATGTGTTAGCGTTTGCTGAAGCCTATCAGCATGAATGTATTCCGCTTAGAGACCATCAAGGCGAGTTGTTGGTGGCCATTGCCGACCCATTTGCGGAAGGCCTTGCTAATTGGCTCATGGAAAAGGTCCGCGAACCATTTATGCTGCGCTTATCACATTATGCTGACGTGTCTGCTTACTTATCGCGTTTTGAAGAAACGCTGAAAGCCATGGACAAAGTCATGGCAGGTGAGGAAGACGCAAGCCAGTCATCTCTGCATCAAATTGAAGGGGTGGAGCAACTATCCTTAAGTAGTATTTCGGCGGATACCAGCCCGGTCATTCGCTTGGTGAATTCCACCTTGTACGATGCCATGAAAATTGGCGCGAGTGATATTCATCTAGAAACGACAGGTTTAGGTCTTGCCCTTAAATATCGGATCGACGGCGTGCTAGACACGGTCGGTGCGATTCAAGGTGCCGAGATGGCCGAGCAAGTGATTTCGCGGATTAAAGTGATGGCGGAACTTGATATTGCGGAACGTAGAATTCCGCAAGATGGGCGCTTTAAAGTCAACATTCAAAATCGCGAAGTCGATTTGCGTGTATCAATTATGCCGAGCGTTTACGGCGAAGATGCCGTCTTACGTATTTTGGATCGCAAGGCCTTGACCGAGCAATCGAAGGGCTTGACGCTCGAACACATTGGGATTGATGAACTTACCCGCAATCAATTCCGCGCGTTGGCGCAAGAGCCTTACGGCATGGTGCTGGTCACTGGCCCCACCGGTAGCGGTAAAACTACTACCCTTTATGCGGCCATCTCAGAGGTCAATACGGGCAAAGATAAAATTATCACCATTGAAGATCCAGTTGAATACAACTTATCTGGGGTGCTGCAAATTCCCGTGAATGAGAAAAAAGGCCTCACCTTCGCGCGTGGCCTGCGTTCTATCTTGCGTCACGACCCTGATAAAATCATGGTGGGTGAAATTCGCGATTCAGAAACCGCGCAAATTGCGGTGCAGGCCGCGCTCACTGGTCACTTGGTTTTTACGACCGTCCACGCCAACAATGTGTTTGATGTGATTGGCCGCTTTATTAATATGGAAGTCGATACCTATAGTTTTGTCTCTGCACTCAATGGCATTTTAGCGCAGCGTCTGGTGCGCTTAAACTGCACCCATTGTGCGGTGAGTTACCAGCCATCGGAGGAGCTATTGGCAAAATCTGCAGTGAGTCAAGAAGCTGCAGCAGGCATGACTTTCTTAAAAGGCCAAGGCTGCGGTCAATGCCGCGGTACTGGTTATAAGGGTCGTATGGCGGTGGCTGAGTTACTTATTTTAGATGACGAAATTCGCGAAATGATCGTGGCCCGTGATCCGATTCGGCAGCTCAAAGAAACCGCCCGCCGCAAAGGCTTGCGGTTGCTGCGTGAAACCGCAGTTGAAGCAGTTGCGAGTGGCAAGACAACTTTAGAAGAGATTAACCGTGTCACTTTTATTGCGCTTTAAAAATCAGTTATTGACGCAGCAAGTCGGGAGCCTAGGGGCAGATGCTGTGGCTTTGATTCGCCTAGAAAATGGTATGGTTAAACGGCTGCTCGATAAAACGCTTGTGCCTATTAATGAAAATCAACACACTGCTCATGAGGCGCAGCCTTGGGCAAGCGCGATCATTGCCTTAGAAAACTTGCTATCAAATGTAAACGCTCAGACAAAAAGCAAGCCGTCAGCGAATGGTCTGCCATTAACGCTGGTGCTATCCAACCAATTCGTCCGTTACCAAATTATTCCGGCCATGCCAGCCTTCAGTCCGGCTGACAAAGTGATGGCCGTTGCTACTCACTGTTTTAGAGAGAGCTATGGTGACAGCGTGGATCATTGGACAATACGCGTGAGTCCAATCCCGCATGGGGATAGCCTCTTGATCAGTGCCATCGATACTGAACTTGTGACGGCCATCGAATCGCTCTGTCAAAAGTATCAGTGCAGGCTGAACTCATTGCAGCCTTATTTGATGAGCGGCTTTAATAGCATGCGTCGTCAGATAGGCGCTGGCGTGAGCGCTTTGGTGCAGGTGGAAGCTGGGCGTTTAACGATTGCCTTAATGCGTGATGGCCAGTGGCAAAATATCACGGCGATAAAAACGCTTAAGGATTGGTCGGGGGATTTAGCCGCGCTTATCTCACGCGAGATGCTCTTGTCTGGCCTGCAAACTGCTGGCTTAAAAACTACTGGCTTGCAACATGCGCAGGCGAGCATCTACTTTTCAGCGCTTCCCACACTTCAGGATGAAAAAATCAAGCAAGTCTTTAAGCAAAACAATCCCGCTTGGCAAGTGCTACCCGCCAATCAAAAGGCCATTGTTGGTTATGTGCCTAGCCAAGATCAGCCCTACGCCATGGCATTAAGTGCGGTGTTTTAATCATGCGTGCCATCCAACTCGATTTCGCCTCAAGTCGTAAGCCATCGATGCTGGGGCTTCTGATGTTTGCACTCGCACTCCTTGCGCTCATGATGGTGTGGCAGCGTCATACCCATATCAATCAAGCGTTGTTAACGCTAGATCAATCTATTCAAGAGTTAAAAGAACGTAAAGGCCTCAAACCTGCAGAGCCTCAGTTACAAGTAAAATCATCAGTAGATTTGCTCGCTAACATTGAAGAAGCTAAAAAACTCGCAAACTTCTTAATGATTCCATGGGGCGATGTTTTCAGCGCCCTTGAAACTTCAGCCCTAGATGACCTTGCACTGCTAGCGATAGAGCCGGACGCGAAAAAACGTCAACTCAAAATCACTGCGGAAGCGAAGAATAAAGACATCATGTTTAGCTACCTAGAAAAGCTAGAAGCAAGTAGTGAGCTTGCCAACGTTTATCTGCTCAAGCATGAAATTGTCGAGGATGTGGATCAGCATCCCATCCGCTTTGTCGCCGTGGCTACTTGGAAAGATCAGCAATGAGTAAGCCTAATATGAGCAAACTCAAGATGAATGCGCTTGATATCAACTTAGTTAATATTATGAAGAGCGTACTGCGCTATCTGGAAGTATTACGCCATCAGCTTGGGCTGCTCGGTACGCTTGGTCTGCTAGGCTTGATCATCTGCTTGGTAATGGGGCTGACCTCTATATTGCCAGGGGAGCAGGCTTTGCAACAAAAAAGTCAAGCGCTCGCTTGGTTAAGTCATCAACCTGCGCAGTCTGGGGAAGTGCAAGCACAATTACCTAAACTCAATGATGAAGAAGCCCTGAAAAAGTTTTATGCGCAGTTTCCGCCAGTCGGTGAAGTGTCTAAAGTCTTAGCCCAGATTCATCAATTGGCGCAGGCCAAAGGCATTAGCCTGGTGGTGGGTGAATATAAGCTCGCCCCCGATGCCAACTATCCGCGCCTCATGCGTTATGAGATTATTTTTCCGGTGCAGGGCAGTTATAAAAATCTCAAAGCATTTATTGCGAGCGCGAGTGAGCAATTTCCGACGCTGGGGTTAGCTGAAGTCAATATCAAACGTGAAACAGTCAAAGATACCGCGGTGCAAATTAAACTCAGTTACGCATTACTCTTGAGGCGTGAACCATGATGAGTCAGAAGCAAAGATGGATGCTGCTTGGCAGTTTGCTTGGATTAACCTTGCTCGCTATTTATTTGGTTCAAGAGCCTGAGGAAGAAAGTTTGCCGCAAGAAAGCGCAAAACAAGAAAACGCACAGCAACCAAAAGTACCAAAAGAAATTGTATTAAAAGAGAGCGCAATAAAAGAAAGTGCTCGAACTAAGGTCTTGCAAGAGCAGCGCCCTGAACCCGGTGCTTTGACCAACAATGCACCGTCTCAATCCGCCATGAAAGTGGCTGAAGAAGCAATCTCAGTGTTGCCAGATCTCACGCAAAAGCATCTGTTTGTGGAGGATAAAGCTAAAAAAACGCAGGATTTATTTAAGGGTCACGCGTGGTATGTGCCACCACCGCCACCCAAGCCTGTGCCGGTGAAAGTAGAGCCACCACCACCGCCCGCAGCGCCGCCAGTGCCATTTTTCTACATGGGCAAATTAGAGCAAGCGCCGCAAGTAACGCAAGTGTTTTTAACGGCTAATAATAAAGTGATGTCAGTTAGTGTTGGTAAAAACGTGGATACGCTTTGGCGCCTAGATAAAGAAGACGCCAATACGCTGACCTTTACTTACTTGCCTTTAGGGTTGACCAAAGCATTGTCAAAAGCCGTGCGTCCACCCGCAGGGGCAAAAGCAGCAGAAACCAATAATTCGGATGGGACAATGTAATGTTTCATTACAAGTCTTTGCAGTATAAGTTTAAGCAATGTCAGATAAGTCATTATCAGTGAATAAAGTAAAAGTGCAACCACACAAGGAAATTTGCATGATGTTTAGCTTTCAACGCAGTCCATCGTTTCAGCGCGTAGTTGCGCTATGTCTCATCACATCACTATTCAGTAGCTGTGCGTTTGCGCCTTGGGAAAAATCAGCGGTCAATGGTAAAACGCCAGAAGATCGCACGAGCAGTGCTCAAAAGCAAGCCAGTGAAAAACCGGAGGCAGCCATTCCACGTAAGGATTTATTGGTCACGCAAGATCAAGCCATTACTGAACTCCTCACCGAAGCTGAAAAAGCCCGAAATAGTAGCCAACTCGCTGAAGCCAATGCCTTGTATGAACGAGTCATTGCTTTAGCGCCCAATAATGTACGTGCTATTTCTGGTAAAGCCAGTATTGAGCGTGAGCAAAAGCAGCAAGTACGGATTGAAGAGGCGCGCAAGCTTAATACTGCTAAAAATAGTGATGCCGCGCTGGCCATTTTGCGCGGGGTATTGATGGAAACCCCTGAAAATGCGGAAGCACTTGCACTACAAACTGAAATTCGCAGCCAAAAGCCATTGGCTCGCACCGAGCCACCTAAGCTCAAGCCACCATTTCAAAAGCCAGTGACACTAGAGTTCAGAGACGTGAGCGTTAAGATGATGTTTGAGGCTTTATCCCGCGCAACCGGGATTAACTTTATTTTAGATAAAGATATTAAAAGTGAAACTAAGGCGACTGCGTTTATTAAAAACGCCCCAATAGAAGAGGCCATCGAAATGGTATTGGCAACGAATGGCTTAGATAAAAAAGCCCTGACAGAAACCAGTGCGCTTGTGTTTCCTAATACCGCACAAAAAAATAAAGACTATAAAGAGCTCATGATCCGTAGCTTTTATCTCACCAACGCTTCTGCCAAACAAGTGGCAAGCACGATTAAAACTGTCTTGAAGACTAAAGATGTGGTGGTGGATGATAGGCTGAATATGATCGTGTTGCGCGACACCCCTGAGGTGATTCGCATTGCTGAGAAGTTAGTGGCGGCTAATGATCTAGCTGACCCAGAAGTGATGCTTGAAATTGAAGTGCTTGAAGTGAGCCGTAGTCGTCTACAAGAGTTAGGGATTAATTACCCTTCACAAATAGCGGTGAATAACCTAATTACTAATCCGGTTACTACAACTGTAGGGCTTTCAGCTGTAACTTCCCCTATGATCACAACGCCGCTGACTATTCAAAGCCTTCAAAACCTTACTGCTGGATCTCTTGGCGTATCACCTAACCCATCTCTCAACTTCAAAAAAACCACGGGCGATGTCAATTTAATTTCTAATCCACGCATTCGTGTGCGTAATAATGAAAAAGCCAAAGTCATGGTAGGGGACAAAGTGCCAATTATCACCACCACCTCGACTGCCAATGTAGGTATTTCTGAAAGCGTCACATATTTGGATGTGGGTCTCAAGTTAGATGTCCAGCCACGTATTACCCTGGATGACTTTGTGAATATCAAAATAGAGCTGGAAGTTAGTTCGCTAGGGGATAAAACAATCACTAAAAATGGGGCGAGCGTTTATAGCATCGGCACGCGTAATGCGAGTACCCAACTTAGGCTCAAAGATGGCGAAACCCAAGTCCTGGCAGGCCTTATACTGGACGGTGAGCGTAAAAATGGGAGCAAATTACCAGGATTAGGCGATATTCCTATAGTGGGCCGTTTATTTTCTAATCAAGAGGACAGAAAAAATAAAACGGAAATTGTGTTAGCGATTACCCCGCGTATCTTAGGGAATATTAGTCGCCCCAATGCAGAAATCTCAGAGTATTGGTCAGGTACTGATGAGAAGATTAATGATAAACCACAGATTAGCGTGCCGATGTCTGGTGGCTTAAAATTAGAGCGTGAATTAAAGCCTTCTCGTGATCCACAAAACGTAGTTGAGGAGATGCCAGTTGAGCAAGCCCCAGTTGAGCAAGCCCCAGTTGAGCAAGCCCCAGTGAATCCGTAAATGAAAAGTGCTGGGTTTACACTAATTGAGCTTGTGGTCACGGTGTTGATTGTGGCTATATTAGCTGCAGGCGCTGTGCCAATAACACAATTAACTATACAGCGAAATAAGGAAACTGAACTTAAGCAGGCACTGCGGCAGATCAGAGAGGCAATCGATTTGTATAAAAAAGCTGCTGATGAAGGGTTGGTTAAAAAAACACTAGATCAATCAGGCTATCCACCAAGTTTGGAAGTATTAGAGCAAGGCGTCATTAATCAAAAAGATACCAAAGGTAAAGTAATGAAATTTATCAGAAAAATCCCTAGAGATCCTTTGAGCAACGACGCTGACTTAAAGCCAGCGGAAACTTGGGGGAAACGCAGTTATGCCAGCGATGTGAATTCTCCTGCTGAGGGCGCAGATGTCTATGATGTATATTCTCGCAGCACTAAAAAAGCCATTGATGGCACCTGGTATAACACTTGGTGAATCCATGAAAGAAAATAAAAAAACTCTGATCGGGTACCAGAATTTCAATCAATCTGATCTAATGCC
>CAMCTR010000040.1 GCA_945878605.1 Candidatus Methylopumilus universalis
TCCAGGTGACGCGTTCTCGCCATGAACACTCCCTCACTCGTCGATTGCCATCCAACAATGTTAAGGAGGGCATCTTTAAGTAAGTTCATCCCATCCCCAGTTTTTGCTGAGAGGTGAATATGTGCCTCACCATCCAAATGTTCTACAAATGGGGATTTTTTAGAGAGGTCAATCTTGTTATGCACCCAAATTTTGGGTAAATCGTGCGGCAAGCGCTCTAAAATCGATTTTTCGACTTCCGTAATACCATTAGCAGCATCTACCAATAATAATGCGATGTTGGCGCTTTCTAGCGCTCGCCAAGTACGCGCGATGCCAAACTGTTCTATCACGTCTTCCGTCTCACGCAAACCCGCTGTATCCACGACGTGGAGCGGGATTCCGTTGATTTGAATCTCTCTTTTAATCGTATCTCGGGTGGTGCCAGCCACTGATGTCACGATGGCAATGTCATCAGCAGCCAATTGATTAATTAGACTGGATTTTCCAACGTTGGGCTGACCAACCAAAACGACCGTCAGTCCCTCGCGCAATAAATTACCCTGTTTGGCCTCGTTGTATATTTTTTTGAGCGCGCTCTGCACATCTTCGATTTTTTGCTTCACGTTACCTTGAGAGATAAAATCGATTTCTTCCTCAGGGAAATCCAAACAGGCTTCAACAAACATTCTGAGCTCCACCAAACGCTGGAGCAGGGTGTTAATCCGGTTAGAAAACTCACCTGATAAAGACCGCATCGCGCTTCTTGCGGCCTCAGAGGTCGCAGCGTTAATCAAATCGACCACCGCCTCGGCTTGTGCCAAGTCCATCTTGTCATTTAAGTAAGCGCGGCGTGTAAACTCACCTGGCTCTGCCTGACGTGCGCCAAGAGATAGACATCGCGTCAATAAAATTTGTAATAGGGCAGGGCCGCCATGTGCCTGTAGCTCAAGCACCTCTTCACCGGTATAGGAGTTAGGCGCGGCATAGTAGATCGCAATGCCTTGATCAATCATCTGACCATCATGGTCTATAAAAGGTAAGTAAGCGGCGTAGCGGGGTTTGGGGCATTGCCCAAGGATGGCGCCAGCAATCTTGGTGACCGCTGGGCCTGAGATACGAACAACGCCAATACCACCAGAGCCGGACGCGGTAGCGATCGCGGCAATGGTGTCAGGGCTTGCGTTAGCGGACAGCATTTCCTTTTTTCTTAGCTAGGGCAGCCGCGTGGATCAAGTGATTGATGCGTGCTTGTTGTGCAATTGATAGCACGTTGTTCACCAACCAATAAAGCACCAAACCCGCTGGGAAGAAGAAGAAGAAAATGCTAAAAACAATCGGCATATACATCATTACCTTAGCCTGAACAGGATCTGTAGGTTTAGGGTTAAGTTTGGTTTGGATGATCATTGAAATGCCCATCAAGATTGGCAAAAGGCCAATAGGCATACCACCGAGTAAAGGCACAACTTCTGGAATGCGCCCGAAGAGCGTATCCGGTGCTGAAAGATCCTGTATCCAAAGAATAAATGGTGCGTGACGCATCTCAACGCTCGCAAGCAACATCCAATAAAGTGAAATAAATACCGGAATCTGGACCAGGATAGGCAAACAGCCGCCCATAGGATTGATCTTTTCCTTCTTGTACATCTCCATCATTGCTTGTTGCATTTTTTGACGGTCATCGCCAAACTTTTCTTTTAAACTTTGTAAGCGCGGTGCCAGCTCACGCATTTGTGCCATGTTGCGATAGCCAGATGCAGAGAGCGGATAGAAAGCGAGTTTAATCAAAATCGTGAGCAAGATGATTGAGAAGCCCCAATTCACGACTACTGACTGAATCGCTGATAACACCATAAAGAGTGGTGAGGCAATAAAACTCAACCAGCCATAATCAACCGTATATTCAAGGCCAGGGGCTGCCTTCACTAATTCATCATGTGTTTGTGGGCCTAAATAAAGCTTAGCCTTTAGATCTTTACTAGCGCCTGGGGCAACTGAAGAAACGCTAAATTTTGTACCAATAGCAAAAATCTTATTTCCGAGGTCTTTACTGTAAAATTCTTGCGCTACCTTGGACTCAGGAATCCAAGCGCCTACAAAGTAATGTTGAACCAAGCCTACCCAACCATCTTTTGCTTGTTTTGAGAGTGGCTCTTTAGCCATATCGCCAAATGTGACTTTCTTAAACTTATCCGCATCTGAAAAATAAGCGCCCCCGGTAAACGTTGGCATCATTTTAGTGCCTTGGTTTGATTCACTATCATGAACGATCTGATAGTAGGCAAGCGGATCAATCGCAGCAGCTGAACCGTTATTAATCACCTGATCAACTTTTACTTCATAGCTACCACGCACAAAGGTATAGGTCTTCGTTAACTTCACGCCTTCGGCGCCAATCCACTCCATCGCAACCTTAAGTTCGTTTTGGTCAGCAGCCATCTGGTAATGGTTTGCAGCGATAGTGAATACTTCCTTGTGTGTCGCTAGCTTACCAAGCGCGATCCCTGACTGAACGACGTATACGGTCGGCGCAGCCAGATCGTTTAACAGGATGAAGTTATTCGTATCAGAGTCAACCGCACGATGCTGCGTCAGCTCTAATTTACGAAGATCACCGCCCATCGTGTCAATCTCAGCCTTAAACAGGTCTGTTTGCACTAAGATACGCTTACCCGTTTGGAGGCGGAACTGCGATTCAGCATCAATAGTCGCTGGGCTCGCTTTTACCTCGGCAATTGCCTCTGTTGTAGCTACCTGCTCAACGGGTCTATTTTTTTCTTGCCATGTATTCCAAAAAAACAAGATCATGAATGACATCACCACAAACAAAATCAGTCTTTTAACGTCCATATTTATTATCGTCTTTGCACTAAAGTATTAATTAAGGGATAGGGTCGTGACCGCCAGCATGCCAAGGATGGCATTTTAACAATCGGCGCACGGTATAAAAAGTGCCTCGCGCAGCACCATACTTTTCAATTGATAAATAAGCATAGTGGGAGCAGGTTGGGCTAAATCGGCATTGTTGTCCGAAAAAAGGACTGAGTAAGCGTTGATAACCTCTAATCATAAACAATAAAATTTTAGCCAATATTTTCTCTGTATTTCAAAATCAATCAAGCTTGCGATCTGCTTTTCAGCTTAGTGATTAGCATATCAAACTCTTGGACAATTTCATTGTAATTTTTAGCGCTAAATGACTTTTGCGGTCGAATAACTAAGTCTAAGTTGCTGACGTTGGCTTTATTTCGCCTAAACAGCTCTCGGAGCACCCTGCGCATGTAGTTACGGTCAACCGATAGTTTAGCAACCTTCTTACTCACCACCATGCCAAGACGGGCATGCAGATGGGGGTTATTCCGATAATGGATAACTAGCGTTGCGCCTGTCATACGCTTGCGGAAATTAAAAACGGATGAAAAATCATCCGTTTTTAATAATCTTAATTCGCTTGGGAATTTAAAATTCATACTTACCTAATTCTTCAACACAGTGATACACCGTGAGAGCAGGTAAGGAAGTCATACAGCTAAGCGAGCACGGCCCTTAGCACGACGAGCAGCAATCACTGCGCGACCACCACGAGTTTTCATGCGAACTAAAAAACCATGTGTGCGTGCACGACGGACTTTAGATGGTTGATAGGTGCGTTTCATTACATTTCTCCGATGACTTCTAGGTGCATTTGATGCAAAGGGCGTAATTAGAACCCAAAACCCATCACCGTGTCAATCAATATTTTACAGACAAACCCTTATAAAACAGCAAACAATTAAAGTATTGCGTCTGTGGATAAGTTTTAATAAACAAGCTAGAATGGGGGCAATAATACAAACAAATAAACTCAGTCCAAATCTAACATTAAACTAATAAATCAATAAGTTAATGAAATCCATTTGGAATCTTAAGGTCTTTAGTAAGTCATGAACAATTTTTGGGTCGCCTGCCTTGGACGTTTTCAAGAAGAACTGTCAGCGCAGCAATTTAATACATGGATAAAACCATTGCACTTCAAGGTTGATGAGCAATCATTGACCTTGTTCGCGCCAAATCGATTTGTTCAGCAATGGGTGAAGGATAAGTTTTTATCTCGCGTAACCGACTTCGCAAAAGAAAACCTCAGCTACCCCATTACGGTGGATGTTGTGCTGATGGATGAGCACACCGACGACAACATCAAGAGCATCGAGTCTTTGATTGATGGTGACACAAAGAAAGCACCAATCAAAGCAGTGGCAACAACGAACGCCAAGGTGGTCGATAAAAGCGCGCCAAAAGAGCACCCAGCAAAAAAACATAGCCTCTCCGAACACTCTGGTTTAAACCCTGCGTTCAACTTCAACAACCTTGTGACAGGTAAGGCAAACCAGTTGGCCCGCGCCGCTGCCGTTCAAATTGCTGAAAACCCAGGCAATAGCTACAACCCGCTCTTTATTTACGGCGGGGTGGGGCTAGGTAAAACCCATTTGTTACAGGCGATCGGTAACCACCTAAAAGAACTACGCCCTGAAGCAAAGATTAAATATTTGCACGCTGAACGCTATGTGTCGGATGTGGTAAAAGCCTACGAGCATAAGGCATTCGATGAGTTTAAGCGCCTTTACCACTCACTCGATATGCTGCTCATTGATGACATTCAATTCTTCGCGAAGAAGACCCGCACACAAGAAGAGTTTTTTTATGCCTTTAACACGCTGATTGAATCTAAAAAACAAATCATCATCACCTGCGACACCTATCCAAAAGAGATTGCGGATATGGAAGAGCGCCTAAGAACACGCTTTAGCTGGGGTCTGACGGTGGCAGTTGAGCCGCCAGAATTAGAAATGCGTGTGGCTATTTTGCTTAAAAAAGCTGAAGAGGCAAACATCGCGCTCACGGAAGAAGTCGCTTTCTTTGTGGCAAAACAAATTAGATCGAGCGTACGTGAGTTAGAGGGTGCATTAAATCGTATTGTGGCGATGTCCAAATTTACAGGCCATCAAATCGATGTCAACTTAACAAAAGAAGCGTTAAAAGATTTAATCGCAGTGCGCGGCAGACAGATTACGATTGAGTACATCCAAAAGACGGTGGCGGATTACTATAAAATTAAGGTCGCTGAGATGTACAGCAAGAAGCGTACACGCAACTTCGCAAGGCCAAGGCAGATTGCCATGGCATTAACGCGTGAACTCACGAATCATAGCTTCCCGGAGATTGGGGAAGCGTTTGGAAGTCGTCACCATACCACCGTGATGCATGCTTGTGATGAGGTTGAGCAGTTTCGACAAAATGATCAAATCATTGCTAGGGATATTGCGTTTTTAGTACAAGTCATTCGAGATTAATAAAAGTTTTAACCCGATTTAAACCAGTTTTAAACTAGATTCAAAATAGTGTGCTTATGTTGTAGATAAGGTGTGGATGAAAATTGCATCTAACGTTGTTTAAGTAAAACGTATAAAATGTTAACAAACTATCCACAGGATTTTATTGTGTTTTACTATGAAGTAATTGATAGGTAATGTAATGATTTAATTACTAAAAAATACATATCAACAGATTTTTCAACTATTACTATTATTATTAAATATATTTATATATTAGGTTTTTAAAAACATGAACATTAAAATAAACCGCGAAACACTATTAAAACCTCTTTCATCAGTCAGTAGTATTGTTGAAAGACGGCATACATTACCGATACTTTCTAATCTTCTCCTAGAAGCAAAGAGCGATCAGTTGGTATTAACGGCAACAGATTTGGAAATGCAGATCTCATTGTCAATCAACACACCAATTGGTGCAGAGCTTGCAACAACGATCTCAGCGAAAAAGCTATTAGATATTTGTCGTGCATTGCCTGATAACACTGAAATCAACATGGCAACAACAGAAAGTCGTGTCGCTGTTAAGGCAGGTAAGAGTAAGTTCAACCTACAAACATTGCCCGCGGTTGATTATCCAGTCATGACTAAAGCGGTTGGCACTGACACAGAAACGATTACGATTCAACAAAACACACTCAAAACGCTGTTTAAACAAGTTGAGTTTGCAATGGCACAGCAGGATATCCGCTACTACCTCAACGGCTTGTTGTTTGAGATTGATGGTAATCGTTTAAACATCGTGGGGACCGATGGCCACCGCTTGAGTTTTACTTCAACCGAGCTATCAAAATCTTATGATAAGCAAAATATCATCATCCCAAGAAAAACAATTATTGAATTGATTAAATTGCTTGATGACAGTGATAACGAGGTCACCATTGAGGTTTCCACCACACAAGTCAATTTCAGCTTTAATGACATCAAGTTAATCACCAAGGTGATTGACGGTAAGTTCCCTGACTACACCCGCGTGATCCCAGTGGGCCATCAAAACAGCTTCACGGTGGATAGAATGACCGTGCTGCTAGCGATGCAGCGCGCCTCAATCCTCTCTAACGAAAAGTACCGTGGTATTCGTATGGTGCTCGGCTCAAATAGCCTACGCCTGATTAGTACCAATAGTGAGCAGGAAGAAGCGGAAGAAGAGTTAGAAGTGAACTACACAGGGGACGCATTAGATATTGGTTTTAATGTGACCTACCTGATCGATGTTTTAAATAATGTCACCAACCCTGAAGTTGTATTCTCATTTGCAGATGCAAACAGTAGTTGCTTGGTCACCGTGCCCAATGATGATAATTACAAATATGTTGTAATGCCAATGCGTATCTAGTGTTCCACGTGAAACAAATTAAAACGTAACTTAAACATAAGATAAAAAATGACACAAAAACAAACAGAATACGATTCATCCAGTATTACCATCCTTGAGGGTTTGGACGCGGTTCGCAAGCGCCCGGGGATGTATATTGGCGACACATCAGATGGCAGTGGTTTGCACCACATGGTGTTTGAGGTTGTGGATAACGCGATTGATGAAGCGCTTGCTGGTCATTGTGATGATATTAAGATCACCATCCACTCAGACAACTCGATCAGTGTGGCTGACAATGGTCGTGGTATCCCCGTCGATATTAAGCAGGATGATAAGAACGAGATTAAACGTTCCGCAGCTGAGATTGTGATGACCGAGCTTCACGCGGGCGGTAAGTTTGACCAAAACTCTTATAAGGTTTCTGGTGGTTTGCACGGTGTGGGTGTATCGGTTGTGAATGCGCTATCGGATTGGTTAAGACTGAAGATCTACAAAAACGGCAAGGTCTACCAAATGGAGTTTGCGCGTGGTGTTCCACAGGCGCCACTGGCTGAAATGGGCACGACAGAGCGTTCAGGCACTGAGGTTCACTTCTTCCCATCCGTTGATACCTTTGCTTTGATTGAGTTTAGTTTTGATATCTTGGCAAAACGTTTACGTGAGTTGTCGTTCTTGAATAACGGCGTGAAGATTAAGCTCATCGATCAGCGCCACAATAAGAGTGAAAACTTCGCTTACTCTGGCGGCGTGCGTGGGTTTGTTGAATATATGAACCGCAGCAAGACCGTGCTTCACCCAAAACCGTTTTACGCGATCTCTGAAAAAGACGGGATGACGATTGAAGTATCCATGCAGTGGAACGACTCCTACAGTGAGACGGTGCAGTGCTTCACCAATAACATCCCGCAGCGCGATGGAGGTACCCACTTAACGGGTCTGCGCACCGCGATGACCCGTACGCTCAACAATTACATCGAGCAAAACGAGTTAGCGAAAAAAGCAAAGATCGAAACCGCTGGTGACGACATGCGCGAGGGCTTAACTTGTGTGCTTTCAGTAAAGGTACCTGAGCCTAAGTTCTCATCACAAACAAAAGATAAGTTGGTATCGGGTGAAGTTCAGCCTGTGGTGCAGGATGTTGTGTCCAGCAAGCTTGCTGAGTTTTTACTTGAGAACCCAATAGATGCAAAAGTGATCTGTAACAAGATCGTGGATGCGGCGCGCGCACGAGATGCTGCCCGTAAGGCGCGCGAAATGACACGCCGTAAGGGTGTGATGGATACCATGGGTCTTCCAGGCAAGCTAGCCGACTGCCAAGAGCGTGACCCAAGCAAATGTGAAATCTACCTGGTCGAGGGTGACTCAGCGGGCGGTTCAGCAAAACAGGGGCGTGATCGTAAGAACCAAGCGATTTTGCCGCTCAAGGGTAAGATCCTGAACGTTGAGAAGGCGCGCTTTGATAAGCTCCTCGGCTCACAAGAAATTGCAACACTCATCACTGCGCTAGGCACCGGCATCGGTAAGGCAGACTTCAGTGTCGATAAGTTACGCTATCACCGCATCATCATCATGACCGATGCGGACGTTGACGGCGCCCACATCCGAACACTGCTTCTAACGTTCTTCTACCGTCAGATGACGGAGCTCGTTGAGCGTGGACACATCTACATCGCGCAACCACCACTCTACAAAGTGAAACAGGGCCGCGATGAGCGTTATCTAAAAGATCAGCACGAGCTGGATGAGTATTTGTTGCAGTCAGCATTGAAGGGCGCATCACTACTCACAAAAACAGGCGGTGAAACGCTTGCCGATGAGCCATTCGCGACCATTGCAAAACAAATGGTACTGACTGAGGCCGTGATTCGCCGTATTTCATCTTTGTATGATGAGAGCGTGCTCCGTGCCCTACAAGACCTGGGCGAGATTAGCCTAGCGGATGAAAAGAACGCAAACGACGCTGCTGAAAAATTACGCCCGATCTTGGGTGCGATTGGTTCAGAGGTGATCGTGGCGTTTAATCAAGAAGCGGGTACTTACCGCTTAGAAGTCAACAAATATGTTCACGGTAATTTACAGTGCTGCGTGGTGGATACAGACTTCTTGGGCGGTGGTGACTACCGTCAGATTAGCCGAGTGTCTGTGATGCTTGCTGGTTTACTTGGTGCTGGTGCAACCATCCGGCGCGGCGAGAAATCACAAGCTGTTTCAACCTTCAAAGAAGCGCTCGATTGGCTACTCGAAGAGGCTAAACACGGCCTCAACGTTCAGCGTTATAAAGGTTTAGGCGAGATGAACCCATCGCAGCTTTGGGAAACCACCATGGACCCACAGGTGCGCCGTCTATTAAAAGTACAAATCGATGACGCGATTGCCGCAGACGAGATCTTCACAACCTTGATGGGAGACCAGGTTGAACCACGCCGGGCGTTTATTGAAAAAAATGCGCTAGGTGTGAACAACTTAGATATTTAGTTTATTTAAGTGAGAAGTACAGAAAAAGGGAGGGGCTTAGAGTGTCCCTCCTTTTTTATTGGGCATCACCCAGATCAATTATCCAGAACCTCACTTTTTAAAGGGCGCCCGATCCTCTAGCTCATTCGTATACTCAGCTACCCCTTGCGCCTCTCTGATCACGAACCCCTGAATAGCTTTAGCAAACTCGGGATGGGCAATTTTATGAAACGAACAGGTGGCCTTTGGTTTAAATCCTCTCGCCAATTTATGCTCTCCTTGCGCACCACCCTCGAAGTGCTGAATGTTCTCAGCAATACAAAACTCCTGTGCTTGGTAATAACATAGCTCAAAATGAAGATTTGGCAAGTATTCTAAGCAACCCCAATAGCGACCGTAAAGAGAATGCTGATCATAAAAATTGAGCGCGCTCGCGATGGGGGCTCCATCCTTATATGCCATCACCAATAAAATGTGCTCAGGCATCGTCTGGGCGATGATCTTAAAAAACGCTCTGGTTAGGTAGGGGGTGGATCGATGTGCTAGGTAGGTATTGCAATAGCACTGGTAAAAAAAGTCCCATTGGGCCTCTGTAATATCTTGGCCCTTGATGCGATAACATATCACGCCTGAATTCACGACCTTCTTGCGCTCTTGCCTAATCTTCTTTCGTTTTTCTTGCGTTAGGTGGGTGAGAAACGACTCAAAATCTTTAAAGCCTTCGTTGCGCCATTGAAACTGAACGCCATGACGTTGGAGCCAGCTTGATTGTGTGAGTGTTTCCGCTGATTTCGGATTGGGGAAAAGCACGTGCGCACTCGAGAATTCGTTCTTGTGCATGATTTCTTCTAGCGCCTCAACCATGAGCGATTGAATCTCTGATGATTGATGATCAGGGGACACGAGCAGACGCTGGCTGGTAATTGGGCTAAAGGGGATCGCTGAGATCAGCTTCGGATAGTAATTTAAACCACTTTTTTGATAGGCTTCGGCCCACGCCCAATCAAAAACATACTCGCCATAGGAGTGGTTTTTCACATACAAGGGCATGGCGCCCACTAATTTCAGGTCGTCAAAAACTAGCATGGGACAAGATTGCCAACCCGTGCCATTGCCTATGGAGTTTGATTCCTCAAGTGCACTCAAAAACGCATGACTTAATAATGGCATGCCACCAGTTAAGGCATCCCAGCTCGATGCCTCTAATTGACTGATACTGTCTGCGAGCTCTAGTCTCAACTTGATTATTTCTTTAAAGGACTCACTCGGTCGACCAAAAGCGTTCTTGTGATGGTTTTGATTTCAATTACCCGGTGATTTTTACTGTAACGGAACGTGCAAGCATCAAGCTCCATTGATATGCAATCTACAACTTCGGCATATCCGTGTTCGAATATCTCTTGCGCATAAAGGCTGCTACGTAAAATTTTAGCGTTTACAACCGGCGCCCATCCATCGGCAATCAAAGATGCTCTTGCCTGGTCATAGGGTAATCCCGCTTTAATGGACGCGGGAATGTCGCCAGCCATCGCTGATGAGGTGAATGGTATGGCTAAACATAAAACTATACATAAAGAAAAAAATCGTACTCTGAATAACATAGGATTGAATCCCCATTTGTTGTGCTGTGAAGAAATTCATAAGACAACAGAAGATTACAACACAACCAGTAATTATTTGAAGATTTGTTTGAACTTCATCGGGCGTGAGTAGGCCATATAAAAACCTTACACAATATTGTTGGCATAGATAGGGACTTAATGACGAACACCAAACAACTTAACAAACACGATCGAATGCGCGGTGCACTCTGGGGGATGTTTGTTGGTGATGCACTAGCGATGCCGGTGCATTGGTATTACAACATCGCAGCCTTATGGCAGGACTTTGGAATGATACGAGACTACCACGCGCCAAAGGAACATCATCCCAACTCAATCATGGCATTAGCAAACACCGCTAAAGCCGGTCGTGGCAATCAGGACGGCGATATCGTTGGAAATGTAATTCTCAAAGGCAAAAAGCACCACTGGGGTCCGGCAAACCGTCATTACCACCAAGGGATGCAAGCGGGAGGTAACACACTAAACCTATTGTGCTCAAGGGTGCTGATGCGATCGCTCAACGCAAAAGGCCACTATGACCAGAAAGACTTTTTAAGTGAGTACATCGCTTTCATGACGGAACCAGACCGTCATAACGATACTTATGCAGAGTCATTTCATCGTGACTTTTTTGCAAATTATGCGCGCGGTATCGCCCCTGAAAAGTGTGCCGGTGCTGAGGGCCATGACACCGCCTCCATCGGCGGCCTTGTGGGCCTGCCGATGGTTATTTTGGCTACGTTGAGTGAATCTAATTTAGAGACAACACATGCCGCGACGTTAGCGCATCAAAGGCTAACCCATCGATCTGAATCGCTTGAGCGATATAGTCTCGCATTAGCCAATTTGATGTTTGATATTTTTGATGCGCAAGAGACGGATACCAAAACACTTGTATGCAAGACCGCAAGCAGCGTTGGATTTCCTGTGGAGGAGCTCCTCAAGCGTGTACGCCGCAACCAAAACTCAGATTTGGATGTGATTGGCGGGCTGCTTAGCCCGGCTTGTTATGTAGATCAATCCTTTCCGTCCGTGCTTTATCTAGCAGCGCGTTACTCAAACGATTTTGAGGGGGCCCTAGTCGGGAACACCAACGTGGGTGGTGATAACTGCCATAGGGGCGCTGTGCTCGGTTGTGTGCTCGGTGCAGCTTTAGGCTTTGAGGCGATTCCAAAGCGCTGGATTAACGGGCTGACAGCACACGACGAGATACAGGAAGAAATCGAGCAGTTTAT
>CAMCTR010000041.1 GCA_945878605.1 Candidatus Methylopumilus universalis
AATTTGACACCCGGAAAATCTTTTATTACCTTCATTACAATTTCTCTATAAGGTTTTTCTTTTGCATCAACCTCACTTCGATATACAGCACACGGACTTCTAAATAAGTCCCCACTTAACCTCCATGGACGAGCAAAACAATTATCAACATTGAAACCTAAATTGGGAACATCCATTACAAAAATAACTTCTTTATTTGAATTAGATAAAGCCTGCAAAGTGTCTCGCATGGATTGCTCAAAATTAGCCACTCTATCCTGTGATTTTTGACCAAAAAATTCCCTTACTACCCGTTTCTTTTGTTTCAGATACCCACCCCATACTCCACCTAGAAAGACCCTATGCACTGATGGATTATTAATGGCCTCCTTTATTGCTCTATTTACTAATGGTTGACAATGCTTTTCTTGGTTAGCAATCACATTGTTTGAGTTATTTACAAAATGCAAACAAGCTCCAACGCCCAAATTAAGAAGATTGCCCCCTGTTAAATTTACATTAGTCACTAGACCTGGATACAAATGATTGGCATGACTGTCTCCTATAAGCATCGCCGTCACTGGGCGAGTATTATCTTCTAATATACAAAATTCAAATTTGCCAAATTTTTTCAAACAACCATCTTGCTTGACCAATCCCCTTTCCTCCCAAGGTTTAAGTCCAATTTGTTCAGGCGCCTTAACTCCTGGCGCTATTCTTCCAGGATATCCTTTTTCACCCATAACTTGATAACCCATAAAACCTACAATCAGCAATGAAACCAAAAGCCCTGCCGAGACAGAGCAATGTTTTCTGTAACGCAAGCTTCTTTCGATAAAATAATAGGTCATCCAAGCAAGTAAAAAACTCAAAACAAGAACCATAAATCTTAAGGTTGAGCTTGGCTTCTCCATTTGTACAATATGAGTAAAACTCAATAAGGGCCAATGCCATAAGTAAAGCGGATAACTAATCAATCCAATACCCACCATAGCTTTACTAGAAAAGAATTTTTCATTCAGCCATGCTTTTTCACCAGCAAGAAAGATTAATAAGAAACTGTCAACGCTAATAAATTGGGGGTGAATTTCGGACTCTTATTCGAGAACAAATGATTCATGGCTAGATCGAAATTAGATCGCCCATAGAAATTGACATAAGCAACGGCGCTACCAAAAAGAAGCTCCCAAAACCGAGTATGTGGGAAGAAGAATGCCTTGGATGTGCTTGTATTAACCTGAAAAATATTCAGTCCAAAAGACATTAAAAATAGTAAAGAAATTACTATTAAGAAATTAAGTCTTGCTCGAGCAGCTAAAATTAGTATAAGAGGGAAGGCTAAATAGAATTGCTCCTCAATACTTAAGGACCATAGATGAAGCAGGGGTTTTAATTGAGAATCAATATCAAAATATCCAGACTCCCTATACAAAATAAAATTTGAACTATAAGTTGCGCCGCCAACCACATGCTTACCCAAAGATTCATACTCACTACCAAGTAAAATAAACCAGCCCGCTAATAAACAAAAAAAAGAACCGTAATGAGCGAGGGGAAAATGCGCTTGATCCGTCGGCTATAAAAATCCAACAAACTAAATTTATTTTCACTTAATCCTTTAAAAATAATACTGGTGATGAGGTATCCAGAAATAACAAAAAAGATATCAACACCAATAAAACCCCCTCTTAAAAATTTAGGGTAGGCATGAAAAATAATCACCAATAGAATTGCTAAAGCACGAAGGCCATCGATATCACGACGATATTTAATGTGAGGGTTATTCATAAACTTGGAATGGGTTAAAGAATAATTTTTAATTCAATGCTTTATTAACAAAGGAAATGACGGAGTTGACATCAGTCATATTCATTTCTGGCCCAATCGGCAAGCTCAGCACCCGCTTATGAATTCTTTCTGAAATGGGAAAACTTCCCAAGCTATAACTTAATCCACTGTATGCAGACTGCAAATGAGGTGGGATGGGGTAGTGGATCATAGTACTTACACCACAATCAGCAAGTTTTTTAGCTATCCGATCACGAGAATCATGCCCGATCACAAAAAGATGCCAAACTGGATCAGCCCATGCAGGCACATATGGCAAGGCAATTTTCAAAGCATCTAAATTGGAAAGATATTCAGAGGCAATTTTCTGTCGTTGCAAATTCCAGGCGTTTAATTTCTTTAACTTTTCTCTAAGAAAAGCTGCTTGCAACTCATCAAGTCTCGAATTAAAACCCATAACATCATGATGATATTTTACTTTTGAGCCATAGTTACTTAACACACGAACTTTTTCCGCCAACTCAGGATCGTTAGTTGTGACCGCGCCTCCATCACCCAGCGCCCCAAGGTTCTTACCAGGATAAAAGCTAAAGCCAGCAGCATCACCCAGCGCCCCAACTTTATGTCCTTTGTATCTAGCCCCGTGGGCTTGTGCAGCATCCTCGATCACCTTGAGACCGTGTTTCTTTGCAATCAAATTAATTGCGTCCATATCAGCGGGCTGTCCGTATAAGTGAACGGCAATAATTGCCTTTGTGCGCGAGGTAATGGCCTTCTCAATCAATTCTGGATCTATATTATAAGTGGCAGGAATAGGCTCAACAGGAACTAGTGTAGCACCAGCGTAACTAACGGCAAGCCAAGTAGCAATAAACGTATTAGATGGAACAATCACCTCATCTCCCTCCGCAATACCATAAGCCCTTAAGATTAAATGTAGTGCATCCAATCCATTAGCAACGCCAACACAATACTTTGCCTCAGAGTAGTCTGCGAACTCCCTTTCGAAATTTTTAACTTCCGCACCAAGCACGAACCATCCACTATCTAAGATACGATCAAATGCTTCATGCAATTCATGACGCAGATTTTTGTTATGTAATTTCAAATCTAGAAAAGGAATTTTCATGGCTTTGATTTGGTTAAATTCAGGAATTGAGAATAGTCACGAATGTAATCCAATTCATCATAGCGTTCAGAAGCTAGAACCATACATACTGACCCAGAGGAAAAATTATCCAGTTCTCGCCACATCATCGGACAAACATAAAGTCCGTAATAAGAACGGTTAAGATGAAATCTTTTTTCCTCTTTACCATCATCCAGAACTACATCAAAACTACCTGACATGGCAACGATAAATTGATGTAAGTTTTTATGCGCATGAGATCCCCTGTCTGAGCCACCGGGAACATCATAAAGATAATAAACCCGCTTTATATCAAAGGGGATGTGCTGCCCACCCTCAATAAATGACAGATTTCCTCGTGGATCTGAAATTTTTGGCAAGTCGATAATCTTGCAATCTTCAACTGACATATAACTCCTTTAGCGACATGATTGATGATTTCACCACGGAACCTTTTAACGCCTTTAGATAGCCTTCATTTCGCAAGCCGTTTGCTAACAGTACCACTTCACATCCCAAGGATTTCGCTGCGCCCCAATCCGCCTCGGTATCGCCTATCCATAACGCGTTTCTTTTAAAGCTACTCTCGGAATAAATATGACGCACTGCATCCGCCTTGCCTTGGGCACCGTCTGCATGGTCGCACACCATTACAATATCCAGGAACGGACGCAATCCTGTCAAAGCCAATTGAGCTTCAAGAGCTGGCTCATTTTTACGCATAGTAACCAGAGTCAACTCCATCCCCTGTGCTTTCCAACTTCGCAGACAATCAATAGCACCTTCTTGCACTTTATCCAAAGCAAGTGCATAAGGCGACTCAATCAGCACCAGCCACGAGGCAAGAAACTCCTCATAGATTTCGCTCGCACCAGACAAACTGAGTAAATCTCTACGATTGAGCAAAGCGCGTTTGTTTTCCCAATACTCGTCAATGCCTATAGGCTGAAAGCCAAAATTTTTCAGGATAGTTCGATAACAGAAATAGTGTCTCTCTTTGCCATCTAGCAATGGGCCATCTAGGTCGAGAAAGATGTTTTTAATGCCCCTCATGCAGAACATACAGCATATATTTCTGCGGCAAGCTCAGGGAAATCTTTACCCAACTCGTAAAAGCCCTGAATCATTTCCTCGCTCCAGTTTTCCTGGATTTGCGAGTTGGACAAGGGCTTGAAATATACACCACCAATTTCAAGAACTTTTAAACCGCTCTTTTCTATATCCGCCCTGAAGGTTTGTGAGGTATAAACTCTACGATGTCCCAATGCGTGGTCACGAGAATTCAACTGGCAAGGATTATCCAATAAACCCATTTTGACAGCAACTAAACGGTGTATTGAATTGCCATTGGGAACACCCAGAAACAACCTACCCTCTGGCGTAAGCCAGTTTTTTACTCTCTCCAACAGTCCTACCGGATCATCTACGTGTTCTAAAACATGCTCTAGGATAATTGAGTCGAATGGTTGCTGAGGCTGAAACTCCTCAAACAGTGCGTGAATCTTAACGAGATTTCCACGTTCGGGAATTTGCGCCAACAAATCAGATGAGCCTTCGACTATGGTCAATGACTCGAAATCATTGATCAGAAATTGTGTCATCTCACCTTCGGCAGGACCTAATTCCAGCCCTATCTTGCCTACCAGCTTAGACTTAATGGTTTCATAACGAAAACGAATTAAACGCTTGTCAAAGTCTAATTGTTCTTTTAAGTACCAGTCCGACAAAGACTCGACTCTCTCATGCTCACTACCGCTCATTTTCTACTCTCCTAAATGCACCCACTTCAGCCTTCAGGCCAGTTTCCAAATCGACCATCACCCAATTCCCCAAGAGCTTTTTCATACGTCCATTGTCAAAACGCAATGAGTTTCCATTGGGCTTATCCGACAAGAAATTGATTGATTGATTGCTCCCGACCAACCGAATCAAGTGCTGCACAATTTCTTTCAGCGTCACTGATGCGCCACAAACGATATTCACAGGTTCGAGGTTCTCCTCAATCAGCGCCGCTCTAATCGTCGCCTCAACTGCATCCTCGACATATAGGTAATCTCGCAATGCACTGCCATCTCCATAAACAACCGGCGCTTGATTTGCCATCAGGTTACGAATAACTACGGGAATCAACTTTCCGTATTGCTCCTCACCCGGTCCATATATGTGGCCATAACGCAAAATCCCATAGTTGCAACTTCGCTCCTTTGCCCATGCTGAGACCAAATGCTCACAAAACAATTTGGATGCACCATACAAGGTAGATGGCCCAACCTTGGACAACTCCGACCCCAATTCACCTCTAGCCAATGGCAGATAAACGTCCAGCGTACTAGAAAAAATTAACTTAGTTGGATTATTAGGCAGGCTCTGCAGCAACGTGTGAGTTCCAACTATGTTGTCGTTAATCGAGCGTCCAATGTTATCCGCATCTGATGTTGTTTTAGGAGTAAAAGCACCCAAGTGAAAGACATAATCAATATTACTGATGCCTAGAGATTGCCAATAAGCATAAGATAATTGCGTTAATTCGGCTTGAATACAAACCACATTTTCTTGCTTTGATTCCCTAGCCTGACGCGAGAGCAACAATATTTTCACACCAGCAATTTTGGCTAACCTTGCAGCCAAATGGGCACCAATAAACCCGTGTGCACCTGTTACTAGGATGACTTTGCCTTCTAATTTCTTCATGGATGCGTCAATGCCATTGCATCAAGCTCAGTACGTGTTGTCAATACCGGTTCAACATCCATACCTCGTATCCAAATCAAGCCATCAGGTAAAGGATTGATTTTCTTTTCCAGAACGGGGAAGTTACCATCTAGTGCAATGTCGCAATAGATTTGCGGCATATTCAAACCAGCCTTGGTAAAGAAATAATGCGTGGTAAAGAATCTTCCAATATTAATCTCTGTTGGGTTTGGGATGCCGTTTTTGTCGTAGGTCATATCGACAGCAAAAACACCGTGCGGCTTAGCATCTATCGCAAAAATAGCATCTTGAGAAACTCGATCTACTGTTTCATCCGAATAAGTCTCACCTACCCCTGTAATTCCTGTTACACCAGAAAGCGTACGATTACCAAAATTCCAACTTAGACGGCGACGCGTTTGAGCAACGACCAACTCACCATGATGCCAAATAGAAAGCCATGTAACCGTATCTTTAGTCAGTAATTCGGATGCCGTAAACTCACCCCAACCCTTGTAGCGGTCTATCCAAATCTTGGCAAAATCATAATCATCTGCCGGCAAAGCTCCACGACCTGCTGCACCCTCAATAGCTCTCACCCATATGGTGTCACCATACTTGTCAAATGCCTTTTTCAGGTCATCAGGGCTATGAAGTAGCATGGTTTTAGGCACGCGGATACCCGAACGCTGCCATATTTGATATGACTTTTCTTTGTCAACACAGTTTTCAATTGTCTCTGCCGCAGGTAAATAATGTTTCACTCCCAGCGCTTCAATTTGCTCACGAAGTCTCGAAACCGCTCGTACTTCGTAATCATTTTGTAAGTGTATGAAATCCGGCCTCACTTTCGCAAGCATGCCCAACAATGTATCTTTAAATGATGGCTCTGTCGCCGCTGGAATCGTATATCTTTCATCAACATCTGCAAGGAACAGATCCGAGATTACGCACGATGTACCTATCAGATAATCACCTCTACCAGACTCCCGAAGAGATTTGATAAAGCCATTTGAAGGGGCGCCGCCAGCTCCCCCTATTTGAATTTTTGCCATATTCTTTCACGATCAATTAAACGTTAGATTATAAATATACTAAAATGAGTGGCATTGATAACGACTAAACCAGACAACAAAGAAGGTTCACTATGCTTTTTTATATATATTTTTTATCCAAAAAAAAGACTTCATTATCCAAGGAAATCCAGCATAAATTAGAAACCTTACTCTTTTATCAAATCGCACATTTTTAGCAGAAAAAACTATTTTGCACTTCTGCAGAATAGAGTGGGCGTTAAATAAATCATTAATCATAAGGTGAGAACTAAGTTGATTATTGAATCTAGATCCAACAAGATCTCCCTGTCCCAGAACGCTTGCATCTTTTATACATTGAGCAATAAAAGCCAAACCATTAGCATTTCCTGAAGTAATTGCTTTGCATTTTTCGTTAAAATCAAGGGAGTGGTCTTTTTGACTAACTCCACCCCGTCTATGCATAACTAAAGGCTCAGGTAAACATACAGCACTGCCTGTTAATATGGCTCTAAAAGTTATAATCTGGTCCTCCTGTTTTAAGTATGAATTTAAAGGCCCAAATCTATCAACCAAACTTCTGCTCCAAACAAAACTAGCACCAAATATAAAAGGTCGTCGCAAAAACCAATCTTCAACACTCGTCCAATTTTCTAGTTTGTCTGTCGATTTAATACCTAGTATTTGGCCATCAAAAGCAAGGTCATATGCATCCGTAGCTATTAGATCGCTCTTTTTACCTGACTCAACCCAGAAAGCTACTACCTTCTCACAACGCTCCGGCAAGGAAATATCATCTCCTGCCGCCCCAAAAATAAGCTCCCCCTCTGCTAGTGCAACCGCTGCATTTACATGAGCAACCACTCCCAGATTGTTTTTATTGCGATTAAGCTTGATTCTATGGGTGCCACTATAACCATCGACAAGAGATCTCATTCGATTAAATGTGTTGTCCGAAGAACAGTCATCCGAAAGAATTATCTCCAAAGGGGAGTAGGTTTGTGCCAATAAGCTTTCAACAGCCTCAACGACCAAATCTTCTTGGTTGTATGCAAACAAAATAATTGTGGCCATCGGCCGATCTTGGCTTATGAGCATAAGATTAAACTAGACCATCAAAACTCAAATCCATCGAAAAACTCCGTTCTCACGAAGCCCACGTATCGTCATGCCATGCTCTTGCAGCTCACTCTTGATCCATTTTTTTTCTTGCGCGCGACGTTTAAATTTAGCAAGCTTTCTTTCTAGCCAGCTTTTATTTAATAGCTTGTAGTTATGCCTATACCCCAATCCACGTTTGCCACTCAACTGCTTTTCCAGTTTCATTTCTTTCTGAGTGATAGACCCATAATGATGAAGCCAGCATGCACCAACGGTCGCAACAGAGATTCCCGCATTTGCCAACTCATTAAAAAACAAAGTGTCTTCGTACCCCAGCAACTTCGGTGACGCACGAAAATACCCAACATCAATCCAAACCGAGTTGTGGACGGCCATACATACACCATGAATTACACCTTCACGGTTTACACTCACCATCTCTTTGGAGGCAGAAGCTTCAAAGGCATCAAAATCGTAATCTAACTCGCCTTCCACCATGGCAGGGCTAACAACTTTATATCCATTTGATTCAGCAGAATGGATTAATTTTTCAATCCATGATGGTGAAACAAGCACATCGTTATTCATAATAATCGTCCACTCAGCTTGCAAGGCTAAAGCGCCTTGATTCCATGCGACCCCACATCCCAGATTTTCTTCATTGTAAATCCTGCCAACTAATGGCAATGTTTTTAGATACTCACGGGTGCCATCTTGAGATCCATTGTTAACAACGACCAGCCTATCCAGCGGCATGCCATGTTTAATCATACTTTCGACACAAAGTTTCGTATAAGGCAAGGCGTTATAACAGGCAAAAGTTACTGCAAATTTACTAGCGTTCATAATCTCAAATAAAATGATTACATCAAAGAGGCATAATATACGAAAAAGGCAGTTTATTTACGCGATAAGTCGCATCAATGAGATGGATCGGCTAACATAACCATCTGTCACTAATAACTATAGAATGTTTGATAGAGACAACATGACAAACAAAGAAAAGATCTCAGTAGTAATTATCACGAAAAACGAAGCTGCCAATATTGGTCCCTGCGTGGAAAGTGCAAATTTTGCCAATGAAATACTAGTGCTTGACTCGGGAAGCTCAGACGAAACAGTTCAATGTGCAATAGATGCAGGAGCTAAAGTTATTCAAACTGATTGGCCAGGTTTCGGTTTGCAGAAAAATCGTGGGATCGATTATGCTGAAAACGAATGGATTTTTTCTTTAGACGCCGATGAAAGAATCAGCCAAAATTTAGCAAAAGAGATTTTATCTGTGATCAATAAATCCGAACTCTCCGTTTTTGATGTGCCAAGATCATCTTTTTTTATAACTAAGTTTATGAATCATTCAGGCTGGAGTCCGGATCGCACTAAAAGACTATTCAGAAAAAATACTGCAAGATATACCAATCAACAAGTGCATGAACATCTTGAGACTAATCAAAAGATTGGGCACTTAAAAGAATCGCTGATCCATTTTAGCTATCTTGATGTTGAAACAGTTCTAAGAAAAATAAATCATTACTCATCCGCTGGTGCAGTCGATTTTGTAAAAAAGGGGCGAAAAAGCTCTCTATCTTCAGCGATCGGTCATGGTGTGTGGTCTTTCATAAGAACATACTTCATTAAATTTGGCTTTCTAGACGGGAGAGAGGGACTGATCCTGGCGATCGCTAATGCTGAATCAAGCTACTACAAACACCTTAAACTTTATTTCTTAAATTCCAAAAAAGATTTGAATCAATCATAACTAATATGATATCCGCGTCGGCCATTATTCCGCACCCCAATAGAATTCTAATAATTCAATTCAAGTACTTGGGAGATGCTGTTTTTATAACACCAGCTTTGCAAGCGCTTCAAGCACAATATCCAAGTGCTGAAATACACCTTTTAGTTTCTCAAGATGTAGCGCCAATGTTTGAGCATGTATCTTGGATAACTAAAATATGGGTGTTGCCAAGAAAGAGGGGGAAATCAACATTCTTCGAATCCTGGCCAGTGATAAAAAAAATACGCAATTGCAATTTCGACTTGTCCATTGATTTTGTTGGCAATGACCGTGGCGCGCTTTTAAGTCTCCTAATACATGCAAAATATCGCATTGCTCCCTTAGAAAAAAAACCAAACTTATTACGGAAATTTGCCTATACAAAAGTAATACCTACTGAGCGCCTCCCAATCTCTTGGGTAAAGCGGCACTTTGAAATGTTAAAACTGTCATTAAATACCCCAATACCACCGAATTTAAAAATGCTTATTGCATCGGACCCCTTATGCGAAGATCAAGCTGAAGACATCCTCAAGGGTCACACAGTGATTTGCCATGTTGGAACATCACAACAAAAAAAAGAATGGCCGATTCAAAAATGGCGAGAGTTGTACGTTTTAGCTAAAAATTCTGGCTATCAATTAGCCTTTTCTGCAGGCCCCAACGAAAGAGAACAAGGCATTCTGACTGAGTTAAAAAAACAAGAGCCAGATATCTTCTTACTACCTCCATTGCTTGGCCTAAAAATGTACTTAGCCGTCTTAAAACAATCAAGAGTTGTTATTTCTGGCGACACTGGGCCACTCCATTTTGCGGCTGGCCTAGGAGTTAAAATAATTGGACTATTTGGAACAACTGACTCTGTTCTTCGTGCCGCCCCAATTTATGACAAAAGCGAAGCCATACTTAGCAAGCCCTGTAAATGCGTAGGGAGAGAATCAAAATTTGTAACATGTCAGAAAAAGCAAAGCTGCATGGATTCAATTAATGCATCCGATGTTTTTAAGATGCTTAAAGAATATGGATAGCATTCATCTCCAATCAGAGTGGAACAAGTTAGACTATGGAAATTACTCGGTATTAAGACAATAACTAATTATTAGAAATATAAATTGCGTATCCTTATAATCAAAACCTCATCCATGGGCGATGTGATTCACAACCTACCCATTATTGCAGACATTCATGCGGAGGTTCCTCACGCTCAAATTGATTGGGTGGTTGAAGAAAACTTTGCAGACATGCTAAGACTAAACACTCATATCCAAAATGTTATTCCGATTGCTATTCGCCGTTGGCGCAAGCATTTGTTCAGCCAAAAAACTTGGCAAGAAATTAAAGAGTTCAAAACTCAGATACAAGCCAAACAATACGATTACATTATTGATACGCAAACCTTGCTCAAGAGCGCTTTAATTGCCTGCTTGGCAAATGGCAAGCGTTACGGTCAAGGCCCAAACACCTCGCGAGAATGGCTGGCAGGCTTATTCAACCAACGTCGTTTTTCTGTTTCACGAGATCAGCATGCAGTAGATCAAAACCGCCAATTAACGGCTATGGCCCTTAATTACAGAGCGCCCACTAACGCCCCAAATTACGGCTTACCAAGAGCTGATCTCATTAAGGAAACTGATGTCGCGCTACCTGAAAAATACGTGATGGTTTTTCATGCGACCAGCCGAGACTCAAAGCTTTGGCCGACGGGCCATTGGGTTTCTTTAGGCTTATTGTTAGCCAAACAAGGTATAACACTCTGCTTGCCCTGGGCGAATGAAACTGAAAAAAGCCGCGCCAATATTATTGCTTCGCATGTCCCAAAAGCACTTGTATTGCCGAAGTCGATCATCACAGAACTCGCTCACATTACCGCTGGCGCGCAAGCGGCTGTGGGGGTAGACACAGGGCTGATCCACCTTGCAGTTTCCATGAACGTGCCTTCGATTGCCATCTACACAGACACGCATCCTGATTTAAATGGCACTTATGGTGGGACTGATGCCCTTGCGATCAATTTAGGTGGTAAAGGTCGCCTGCCAGAACCTAGCGAAGTCTTTAGTGCATTTGATCGGCTTGGAACGTTCTAATGTTTAAACACAAAACATTGGCGCTCATGCTTAAGCTATTAGCCAATGTGCCATTATGTGTTGTGCATTATTTGGGTTCTGCATTAGGCTGGGCAAGTTATTTAAGCTATAAAAAATATGCTCATTTAATCAAGATAAATCTATCACTCAGCCAATTAACAAAAGATAACGTGAGTTTTAAAGAAACTTTACATTGCAACATTAGCGAAACAGGCAAAGCCTTCTTAGAGACTTTCGCAATTTGGTTTAAGGATTATTCGAAACTCAAACATTGGTATCAAGGCTGCACGGGATGGGAGCATGTCGAATCTGCTTTAGCAAAAGGCAAAGGAAT
>CAMCTR010000042.1 GCA_945878605.1 Candidatus Methylopumilus universalis
TTCCTTAAGAGAGTCTTCTCTGTTTAAACTAATTTCCTGCTTAAACTGTTGTTGGATTAGGGCGACTTGCGTCGATTTTGTATTTCTTAATCGCTTCAGCTGCTTTGCTTGCAGGCAATTTTCCTTCGTCCGCTAATGCTTTAAGCGCAGCAAGCACCACATAATATCTATCAATTTCAAAGAAGCTACGGAGCGCTTCACGGCTATCACTGCGCCCATAACCATCAGTACCGAGTGACACAAAACGTTGCGGCACAAAGTTACGGATTTGGTCAGCAAATGATTTCATGTAATCGGTTGATGAAATCACAGGGCCTTCGGCACCGCTCAAGCATTCAGCCACGTAGCTGAGTCTTGGTTTTTTCTCTGGATTAAGCATATTCCAACGATCAGCATCTAAGCCCTCACGACGTAACTCTGTGAAGCTTGTAACGCTCCACACGTCTGGTGATACGCCCCAATCTTTTTCAAGCATTTCAGCCGCTGCAATGACTTCACGCAAGATTACGCCACTGCCCATCAATTGTACTTTAGGACCTTTAGCTTTTGATTTGCTAAACGCGTACATGCCTTTTAGGATGCCAGCTTCCGTTCCCTTTGGCATTTCGGGATGGCTATAGTTTTCGTTCATCAAGGTGATGTAGTAATACACATCTTCTTGGTTTTGCACCATGCGGCGCATCCCTTCTTGAATAATCACAGCAAGCTCGTAGCTAAAGGTTGGGTCGTAAGATACGCAATTTGGAATCGTGGCTGACATTAAATGGCTATGGCCATCTTCATGTTGAAGGCCTTCACCATTTAAGGTGGTGCGGCCAGCCGTTGCACCAAGCACAAAGCCGCGCGCGCGTGAGTCGCCTGCTGCCCAAGCGAGGTCACCAATCCGTTGGAAACCGAACATGGAATAGAAGATATAGAATGGAATCATTTGCGTGCCAGTAACACTGTAAGCAGTTGCTGCAGCAATCCATGATGAGAATGCGCCTGCTTCGTTAATGCCCTCTTCTAGAATCTGGCCGTCTTTTGATTCTTTGTAATACATCACTTGGTCGTTATCTTGTGGCTCGTACAATTGGCCAGCGGATGAGTAAATGCCCAATTGACGGAACATGCCTTCCATCCCAAATGTTCGGGCTTCGTCAGGTACGATAGGTACAACATATTTACCTAGTTGTTTGTCACGAACTAAGGTTGAAAGAATACGCACGAAAGCCATCGTGGTTGAAATTTCACGCTCACCAGTTGCGGTCAGCATATTTTCGAATGCGGAAAGCTCAGGCACGACAAGCTCATTCCCTTTGCGACGTCGTGCTGGCACAGAGCCACCCATCGCTGAACGGCGCTCGGCCATGTAAACCATTTCTGGGGAGTCCGCAGGCGGTCTATAGAAAGATAAGCTTTCAACTTGTTCATCTGTCAGTGGTAAATCAAAACGATCACGGAAAGCTTTTAATGAATCGATGTCCATACTTTTTTGTTGGTGCGTCGTGTTTTGCGCTTCACCCGCATCGCCCATGCCGTAACCTTTAACGGTCTTCGCCAAGATAACCGTTGGTTGGCCTTTGTGCTGCGTTGCTGCAGCATAAGCGGCGTAGACTTTGTGAGGATCATGACCGCCACGGTTTAAGCGCCAAATGTCTTGGTCAGACATCGCTGCGACCATTTCCATTAATTGAGGATATTTGCCGAAGAAGTGTTCGCGTGTGTATGCGCCACCCTTCGCTTTAAAGTTTTGGTACTCGCCATCCACGCACTCTTCCATACGTTTTTTGAGCAGGCCGTCTTTATCCATGGCAAGGAGTGGGTCCCAATAGGAACCCCAAATCACTTTCAATACGTTCCATCCAGAGCCGCGGAAATCAGATTCCAGCTCCTGGATGATTTTGCCGTTACCGCGCACAGGACCGTCAAGACGTTGCAAGTTGCAGTTAATCACGAAAATAAGGTTGTCTAATTTTTCGCGTGAAGCAAGTGAAATGGCACCTAATGATTCAGGCTCATCCATTTCGCCATCGCCGCAGAACACCCAAACTTTACGGTCTGAAGTATCCGCAATGCCGCGGTCATGTAGATATTTTAAGAAGCGTGCTTGGTAAATGCCCTGTAAAGGGCCTAAGCCCATAGAAACCGTCGGAAATTGCCAGAAGTCAGGCATGAGCCAAGGGTGCGGGTAGCTTGATAAGCCATTACCACCAGTTTCTTGGCGGAAATTATCCATTTGATCTTCAGTTAAACGACCTTCCAAGAAGGCACGCGCATATACGCCAGGGGATGAGTGGCCTTGGAAGAATATTAAGTCACCGCCAAATTTATCATTGGCTGCGCGAAAGAAGTGGTTAAAGCCCACGTCATATAAGGTCGCAGCTGATTGGAAGCTGGCAATATGGCCGCCCACACCAGGTGATTTCTCGTTAGCGCGAAGCACGGTCATGATGGCGTTCCAACGAATCAGCGCACGAATGCGACGCTCCATATCGGGGTTGCCTGGCAATCTTTGTTGCAAATGTGTAGGAATCGTATTCACGTACGCAGTGGTTGGGTTGTAAGGTAGGTAAGCACCGGAGCGGCGCGCTTTATCAATGAGAGTTTCTAATAAGAAGTGCGCACGT
The DNA here is from genome assembly GCA_945878605.1 of Candidatus Methylopumilus universalis. Taxonomy (GTDB): domain Bacteria; phylum Pseudomonadota; class Gammaproteobacteria; order Burkholderiales; family Methylophilaceae; genus Methylopumilus_A; species Methylopumilus_A universalis_B. The sequence goes on from CAMCTR010000042.1 coordinate 2,610, forward strand.
TCGGTTCCCTCGTTGGCCAATACCGCATCTATGGCTTCAAGCCATTCTTGGGTTTCTTGTGGGTCAATATCGGGGGTAAATGCCATGTGTTAGTTCTCCAGGAAACTTTTAGACTTGTCTAAAAGGTATAATCAACTAGACGTATTACAACGCTAGGTCGTTATCATTTAATGCTTAAATCAATAAGTGATTGATTGGTTAACCCGCATCATCGCTTTTTTGACCTACTTGGTCAAGTTTTGGCGGGTTTTTGCTAGATGAATCAATTGCATAAATATGTTTTATTTAACGAAATTAGTGAAATTTAACGACATTTAAACGAATTTAGTGAGGTTTTTTGCATGTCCATCACCCTAAAACAAAATTTAGCCATTGCTGATGAAAAGTCCTTGGCCACCCAAACGCACCTTTTATTTGTTTTGCCTGCAGAGCGCCCTGAAAATTTACCGTTTTCTGATGTTTTGGATGCCAAACTAAACCGAATTGGTAAAAAGTATGCAGAATTGAGCAATTCTTCAGTGATGACTGATTTACCGAATGGCGCAGTGGCAAGCTGGCTTGTGTTGGAGTCCGAGCTTTCTGCTTTTAAGCGCCAAACCCAACTGCGTAAGGCAATTAAGCCCTTGCTCGACGAATATCCAAAAGGCATGGCAATTGCCGTTTACGGCAGCGAAGCCGCGCGCCATAAAGCAGCAAAGGATGCTTTTTATGTCGCAAGTGTGAATGCGGTTGAGCTGCCTGAGCGCAAGGGCAAGGCTGCAAAAAAAGCCAGCAAGCCTCGCCTGCTAAAATCGATTGTGATGTTTGGATGGCAGGAGAAGGATTCATATGCTGGCATTCAGGCCTTGGTCGCTGGGAGTGTCTTGACGCGGACGTTAACCATGACCCCGCCCAATGAGCTTAATCCTGCCCAATATCGCCATCAAATTGCTAGGCTTGCAAAATCAAATGGCTGGCAGTTTGAAGAATTTGATATGCCAAAGCTGACCAAAATGGGCGCGGGTGCTTTTGTGGCGGTGGGGCAAGGTTCAGACCCGCAAGATGCTGCGATTGTGCACCTTACTTATTCTCCAAAGAAAGCGAAGAAACACATTGCGCTGGTAGGCAAAGGCATTTGTTTTGATACGGGCGGACATAACCTTAAGCCAGCTAAATACATGAGCGGTATGCATGAGGACATGAACGGTTCAGCAGTTGCTTTAGGCGTATTGCTCGCGGCAACAAAAGCTGAGTTACCAATTAAGATTGATTGCTGGCTCGCGATTGCGCAGAACCACATAGGGCCGCTCGCTTATAAACAAAACGACGTGGTGACGGCGCTTAATGGCATCACCATTGAAATTGTGCATACCGATGCAGAGGGTCGCATGGTGTTAGCAGATACGCTGACCTTAGCTTCTCGTGAAAAGCCAGATTGGATGGTGGATTTCGCAACGCTCACAGGCAGCATGATGAGCGCTTTAGGCGACCGCTATAGCGGCGTGCTCGGTAATAAGCCTGAGCTACTTTGTAAGGCCGTAGGTGTTGGCGCAGCAGTAGGTGAGCGGGTTTGTGCATTCCCATTCGATGATGATTACGACGAAGACATTGAAAGTAGCATTGCCGATGTGAAGCAGTGCACTTTGGAAGGCGGCGCTGACCATGTGCACGCCACCCGCTTTTTGGCTAAATTTATTGAAAATGACATTCCATGGTTGCATATCGATTTGTCTTCATATAACCGCAAGGGTGGCTTAGGTGCTGTTGGGAGTGATGTGAACGGCTTCGGCGTTGCGCTGACTTTGGAATTGCTAAGGCAATATTAAAAAAGTGGCTCATTATTTATGCAGCCAAGCCCCTAAGCTTAGTAATATTCTTTGATAACGCTGACCATTCAAAATGGCGTTGAGGTTTTGGTAGGCAAAGTTGTCGCATGGCGAGATTAAGAATTGCGCCAGCCATTCTAAATCTTGAATGATGCTTAGCGTATCTCGATCAGTCGCACGATAGCCGCTGTAGGCCAAAGCACTCGCTAGACGGCTGTTGGCAAGCTTCATGTGATAAACCGCTGGCGTGTGATTGACCTTTTTCAAGACTTCCTGATTGTCCTGCATGCTGGAGAGCGCTTCTAGCATGATTTGATTGGTGGTCGGCGGGGCTTTGTAGCGTTTAATATTCATCGCCTGCGCATGGGTTTTAATCAAAGGCGGTGGCCGTAAATAACAATAACCCATTTGCGCTTTGCTACCATTCTCAATGCTCATGGGAATGTCTTGCTGAAGGGCCAAAGCAAGTTCAAAGAGGTGATAAGTATTGCCTTGTTTGAGTTCAATCTCTAACTCTTGAATTGGACAGATATGCTCGCAAGCTTTTTCTGTCGAGCTTTTGAGGTCGCCAATATCCGCAGAAACTTCAATCACAGAACCATCTGGATATTTGAGTAGCCAATCGGTTCGAACGACATCCACGATGAATACTGGCTTTAGTGCATCTCTTAGCTTGATATCAGAAAAAATATTGGCTAAGTGCGGCTCGGTAATTTTATTAAAATCAGGTTCGTTTCGGGTGAGCAAATCTTCCCACTCTAAACGCTGATGCAAGCCCCCCACAGATTGACCGGTACTTTTAATGGCTTGAAACCAGCCGCCAGACATACTGCGGACACGTAAATTAAGGCCTGCATCCAGCAAAGATAAATCAGGGGTGTCGTAATAAATGCTCACCAGTTTGCGCGTCCAAGGCCCTTCTATCATACGCTCGGTAATTGCTGGGTGATGATTTAAGAGAGGCGCGCTAGATTCTTCAATACGAAGCTTCAGTTCGATTTCGTTGGCCATGGCTCACTTTTGTGCTTGATGGGAGCTGATAATCTGAGCTTTTAATTAAAAGCTAAAGCATGTCAGGCGAAATCACAACGCGAATAATGGCTTGCTCATCTTCTGCGCGAATACGGCTAGCGATCCACCAAATGGAAGCTTTTTTAACGCACCAAAATTGAGTTTTGCGGGTCATCGCAATCGCGGCAGCCACCCCTAAGGTTGGCTGGTGACCAACAATCAATACAGAACCTTTACTTGTGTCCCAGTTTGCTGCTTTAAGTAAATCTTGAGGAGAGCCGCCAGGTGCAATTTCAGGAAGGGTTTTAAAAGGGAGATCAAGTGCATTAGCCGTTTGCTGAGCGCGTTTTGCAGGGCTGACCAAGATTAGGGTATCTTTAGGCAAGCGAGGCTTCAGCCAAGCAGCCATTTTCTTGGCCTGTTCATGACCTTTTTCAGTAAGCGCGCGCTCATGATCAGGGTAGCCGTCTTCTGCCTCAGCATGACGCCATAAAATTAGTTCCATGGATGGGATTAAATCCGTCAAATGTATGTGAAAATAGTATAGCGAAAAGTGATTTTTTCAAAGTGATTTATGGGTTGTCTTGCCCATCAATGCTTTGTTTTGAGTAGTTAGCTTTAGAAATGAGTGATGATGTGAATCTTGATGTTTATTTCCCCCAGTTTGCGCAATATTTATTAAGCGGCGATAACGCCCCAGCTTTTGCTAAGCTATGCGCTGTCGGCGCATGGGAGCAAGATGCCGAGCATGCGCTTGAGGCAAGCCTATGCAAGCAGTTTGGGTTTAAAAAGCAGGCGGATTGGCCAGTGGCGCCGCTTGCTTTGATGGGCGAAGAAGCGCAGCAAGCGGCCGGCTATTGGTTTGTCGTTCATCCTGTTCACTTTGTGTTGCAACGAGATTACTTTACGTTGGGTGATGCAGTGCGCTTAAATGCGGATGAATTAAAGTTGTTGGCATCGGCGCTTAATCAACACTTCGCTCAAGATCGCCTGCGATTTCTGCCGAGTAAGACTAGCAATTTTTTATATCTCCATGTGAATGATGATGTGGATGTTGATGTCACCACTTATTCGCTCTCCGAAGCCACGGGGCGAGATGTTGGCAAGCACTTGCCGCATGGTAAGCACGGCATGAAGTTTCAGTCCTTACTCAACGAAGTACAAATGCTGTTGCATGAGCATCCGATTAACCAAGCCCTCGAGGAGCGAGGTTTATTGGCAGTAAATAGCCTTTGGCTTTCAGGCGGTGGACGTTTTGAGGCAATCAATCAATCAGCGCAAGAATTAGGCTTTAAGCTCTTTGCGAATGATGCGTTGAGTATGGGCCTGGCAAAGTGGTCTGGAATTTCTTGTAATGTAGTGAAAGTCTATACGTCATTGCAATTTGATGGTGATGCGGTGATTGTAATGGCTAACAATAGCGACCTAGAAAGCGATTGGTTTGCACCAATGCTTAAAAGCCTGAAGCACAAAGAGTTCGCAACCTTGCGCTGTCATTTTGATGTGCATGGCATGACGTTTACGCTTCACATTAAACCACTAGACACGTGGAAATTTTGGCGAAAACTTAAGCCGATCAATACCTATTTTAATTTGGCAAACACTTAAGCATGGCAAATATCGTTCTTCGTTCGTTTAATCTAGATGCCGCAGCCTCCTTAAGTAAAGAGGGTATCATGCCAATCTTGGCTAGAGTGTTGTCTGCACGTGGCATTCATCAATCAGCACAGCTCGATGTTTCGCTCGCTAAGCTCATCCCGCCCGAACAACTCACCAATGCTTCACAAATGGCCGTTTTGTTAGCGGAGGCGATTGCATACAAGCAATCTTTATTGGTGGTCGGTGATTACGATTGTGATGGTGCGACAGCAACGGCAGTAGCCATAAGAGGGTTGCGGAGCATGGGCGCTCAAGTGGATTATCTGGTGCCTAACCGCTTTGAGTACGGCTATGGCTTAACGCCTGAAATTGTTGAGCTAGCTGCTGAACGAAAGCCAAACATCATCATTACCGTGGATAACGGCATTGCCAGTGTGGATGGTGTGGCAAAAGCCAATAGCCTAGGGATTAAAGTGCTGGTCACTGACCACCATTTGCCAGGCGATGAAAGGCCTGATGCAACTTGCATGGTGAACCCTAATCAGCATGGATGTAGCTTCCCAAGTAAAAACTTAGCGGGCGTTGGGGTTATTTTTTATGTGATGCTAGCGTTGCGTGCTGAGCTCAGAGCCCGTGGTGTATTTGCTGAAAAGCCTGAGCCAAACTTAACCGAATTGCTCGACATTGTGGCCCTCGGCACTGTGGCCGACTTGGTGAAACTAGATGATAACAACCGCATTTTGGTAGAGCAGGGCCTACGCCGAATTCGGGCTGGCAAAGCTTGTTTAGCAATACGTGCATTACTCAAGCTTGCAGGGCGTGATGCTTCAAAAGTGAATGCGCAAGATTTAGGATTTAGCGTTGGGCCAAGGCTTAATGCCGCCGGCCGTTTGGATGATATGTCAATCGGCATTGCCTGTTTGATTTCGGATGATGAATTGGAAGCGGGTGTGATGGCGCAGCGCTTACACACTATGAATTTAGAACGTCGCGCGATTGAAGCAGATATGCAGGAAGCTGCTAATATTTCTTTGGACGAAGTGGATGTGAGCGGGCAATTTAGTTTAAGTATTTTTCAGCCAGATTGGCATCAAGGCGTGATTGGCATTTTGGCATCACGTGTCAAAGATCAATATCATCGCCCGGTGATTGCGTTTGCATTGGGCGCTGATGGTAATTTGAAAGGCTCTGGCCGCTCAATCAAAGGATTACATTTGCGGGATGCTTTAGATCTCATTTCAAAACGCCATCCAGATTTAATTCTAAAGTTTGGTGGTCATGCCATGGCAGCCGGGCTCACAATTCCCCACCATGGTTTTGATTTGTTCAAGCAAGCCTTTGAGGACGTCGCTGCCAACTTACTCACGCCTGCTGATTTGAACGCTGTGATAGAAACTGATGGTTCATTATCCTTGCATGAGGTGGATTGGGATGTTGCTGTCGCGCTTGATAAACAAGTATGGGGGCAAGGCTTTCCAGCGCCTTTATTTAGTGATGAATTTATTGTGAAATTACAAAAAGTGGTGGGCGAGCGTCATTTGAAATTGTCTTTGCAAAAAGCCGATGACCAAACAGGTCGCATGATTGATGCGATTTATTTTCAGCAAGCCACATTCTTGCCGACTAAAGTGCATATGGTTTATGAGCTACAAACCAATGAATTTAACGGCCGCCAAAGCGTGCAACTTAATGTGCGACACTGCATTCCTATGGAGTAGTCTTCATTCAGTAATACGCCTTGAGTAATAGGGCCTGCAAGCGTAAAATTCGCTTCAAATTTATAAGGTTCAAATATGCGTCGTAAGCTCGTAGTGGCTAATTGGAAAATGCACGGGTCGATTACCCAGAATCAGCAATTGTTTGAAGCGTTCAAGCAAAAGTTAGCGTACGTTAACAACGTCGACTTTGCGGTTTGCGTGCCGTATCCGTATTTGTTCCAAGCGCAAGTTGTGCTCGGCGGCACTAATATCTCCTGGGGTGCGCAGAACGTCGGCAAATATCCTGTCGGTCCTTACACGGGTGAAGTAGCAGCAAGTATGCTGAAAGACTTTGATTCGACTTACGTCATCCTTGGGCACTCTGAACGCAGTACGGCGTATTGCGAAAGCGGTGAAAATATCGCCGCAAAATTTGTGACTGCAAAAAATGCTGGTCTAACGCCTATTTTGTGTGTGGGTGAAACTTTGCAAGAACGTGAAGCAGGCATGGAACAAAAAGTCGTGGCAGAGCAGTTAGATGCTGTGTTACTTAGCCATGGCGGCACTGTTTTTGAAAACGCGGTCGTTTCCTATGAGCCAATGTGGGCGATTGGCACGGGCTTAAGCGCAACGCCAGCGCAAGCGCAAGCCATGCACGAGTTCATTCGTGGCCGGATTGCAGGCTACGATGCTATGGCCGCAAGTAGCTTGCGCATCCTCTATGGGGGTAGCGTAAATCCCGTAAATGCGTCACAATTACTTGTTATGCAGGATATTGATGGCGGCCTCATAGGGCGTTGTTCATTAGATGCGAACGATTTTGAAAAAATTTGTCTTGCTGCATCGGTTGTCGTCTAATTATGGCGATATTAGTCAGCAAGCCTTTTCGGAAAATAAGAGATTATGGAAAATTTAGTTACAGTAATTCACGTATTAGCAGCGGCAGGTGTTATCGGTTTAGTCCTATTACAACACGGCAAAGGTGCTGATATGGGCGCAGCTTTTGGTAGCGGCACATCAGGCAGTCTTTTTGGCGTGAGCGGCGCATCAAACTTTATGAGCCGCGCAACAGCAATTTGCGTTGCAGTATTTTTTACAACAAGCCTAACACTTGCTTATATGTCTGGTCACCGTGCTGACCGTGTGAGCGTTGTTAAAACAATCACCACTGAGCAAGCAGCTCAAAAAGCAGCAACACCTTCAGCGCCAGCAAGCAAGGAAGTACCTCAGTAATTTAAAGTTTTCAGCGGCTGTGGTGGAATTGGTAGACACGCCATCTTGAGGGGGTGGTGACGAAAGTCGTGAGAGTTCGAGTCTCTCCAGCCGCACCAGTACTTAATATAAACCTGCATGCGCGGTTCTTATTGTCTTTCAGTCGGTGTTTTTTTGATGCCGAACAATATTTCCAGCCTTATACTTCTTCAGCGCACTCCTTGTCCTACTATCGAGCAAGCTCCACAGTGCAACTTTCTCATCGTTTTCCAGCATCTCGCAGCGCTCATGCGCGAGTCTTATTTCTTCAAGTTGCACAAGCTCAGTTACTTCCTCTGCGATGCGGTTGAGTAGCTCTTTCTCATTGGTATTAAATGCTTCTAATGCCCCTGCCGTTGGCGTAATCGATTGCTTGGGGGCTTCGATCTCTTCTTTTGCTGGTTTTGCTTCTGCTTCTGCTTCTGCTTCTGTTGTTTCTTTTATTACTTTCGCTTCCTTTGCTTCACTCTCTTGCATCTCCACCATGGGCAGATCTTCTCCTGCATAGATATACATTCCTAGCCCATGCAGTGAGATGGCTTTGGCTAGGCATCTTTGCATCGCTGTATTGACTGAGAACGCATCTGGGTTATGAATCGCTTTATTCCTAAAGTCCATCACCGGCAACTGCGCTGTCCTTGATTTACCAAAGGCATGGACGGTACAGAACACCATCATGGTCTCACCAAAGAGCCTTGGCTCGGCATACTCCCATGAAGCACTCTCATCTAACTGCAATAGCTGATCCACTGCCCACGACCACGACAGATAAGCTAGACCGTTCTTACGCTCGATATAGTCATTGACGTTAATTTGTCTCAGCGCTGTGTAATGCATCATCATTTCTCCCTTAAGCTGCCTTGTCATCCATTACAGGACCTTCAATCCCCTCATCAATCAAATACGCCATCCGTGACATATCCTTAAAGTGGGGTGCATTTAAATTCGCATTGATCTCTTCCATCGCTTGTTCATACATCCAAGCAATGTTGGCTTGACTCATGAGCTCAATGATATTGATCTCACTATCCACAGGTCTTACTTCATCCACATAGTCAAACCGCATGCAGATGCATACATCGTAAGAAGCCCCTTCACACGCCACTGTTGCCCATTCATAGTTCTTCATTTTTAATTTCCTTACTTAAGCTAAGTGATTAAATTCTCATTAAAACGAGACTAAACTATAATTTATCTCAATTAAATGAGATAAACAAGCAAATTTTTTTACATTAGGTCAGTGATTTTTCAGGCCAAGAAAGATTCACCTTGCCGATAATCTTGAAATCGGATGATTGATGTTCAAAGATGGTTTCTGAGCCGAAGGTGCTGTTGTCCGATTTAATCAGAAGACTTCCATCCATGTTTTTATGAATTCTTTTGATAAAAATACCAGCGCTGCTTTCTATTAGATAAATCCCATCATGGGTAAAACGATGAATGCTTGAATCTACAATCACAAAGTCTCCTGCTTTAAAGGTAGGAAACATGGAGTCATTAGTGACAAAAACAATATTCAAATTTTCTGATTGATGATTGGGTAGTCGTGACTCAACCCAATCTAGATCGAAATTGATGCTCTTAATAGGGCTATGAGGTTGTTTGCTGTAGATCTCTATAGAGGATTCCATGAGGTCTGATTTTAGAAAATGTTCACTACTGAGTTGATGAAGGTCTTCATGCATCTCCCCTATGCCAGTGGCTAACCACTCTGGATTCACGCCAAGAATTTTACAGGCGTTCATAAGATTGATTCCACTGATCGTTTGATTAGGTCCCTTAAACCACGCGGTTACAGTACCAGAACTTACCCCGCACCCCTTCCAAAGATCAGTCTTGGAAAGTCCAGACTTCTCGAGTGCAAGTTTCATTCTGTCTTGGAGGGTTGATGTGCGCATAGGTCTTATTAGATATTTTTAACAATTAT
>CAMCTR010000043.1 GCA_945878605.1 Candidatus Methylopumilus universalis
GGATGTGCAAACATCAAGAAATGATGGCTGGGTAGCTCAGTTGGTAGAGCAGCGGATTGAAAATCCGCGTGTCGACGGTTCGATTCCGCCCCCAGCCACCAAACTACCGAATCATACAAAACCATATACAGTCACTAGCCCAATGTTTAAAAAGCATCTGGGCTTTTTTTATGTCTGGAAGTTCTAAAATACCATCACTGTGTTCAACAGAGAATTTAGTTGGTTAGTCCTAGAAGTGAGGATATCATTGGGCGTTTCTTTACACCTTTGTTAGACAATGTATGGTCATGCTGATATTGTTTTAAACAACGATACCTCAATTTGATTTATTTCTACCTTTGGGAATCAGCCACCAACGACCCTTAAAGAACTGGGCGAAAAACGTTGATTACCAAAGGCACATTGACTGGCATTCTAGATCGACTAGAAGATAAGGTTTTAATCGCTCAGTGAGCAAATCAGAAAATGCACTCAGTCAAAGAGTTTCTCCTACGGAAGCTGGCTACGAGCTGTTTAAACAAGTTTTCCCAAAACATATTCAATATCTGTCTGGCGCCTTTGACCAAATTTCAAAAGACGCAATGGATCAATTGACATAATCATTAATGCAATTAAGAGAGGCAGTAGAAAACACTGTTTAATTTTAAATCTAAGGAGTAATGATGAAACGTAGTTTTTTAGCAATAAGTATAGTATTTATATCAAACATGGCAACTGCAGCACCTGAAACTTATATCATTGATGGTAACCATACGATGCCTAGATTTTCATATAACCATTTCGGTTATTCAACTCAGCTCATTAAGTTTGATAAAACTTCAGGAAAAATTGTTTTAGATAAAGAAGCTACAAAAGGCTCAGTGGATCTGACGATTCAAACCACTTCTGTGAGTAGTGGCTATGGATTATTTAATGAACATCTCCAAGGTGAAGACTTCTTCAATACAGCTAAATTCCCAACAGCAACATTTATGTCAAATAAGCTTAATTTCAAAGGTGACAAGCTCACATCAATTGATGGTACGCTCACCATTAAAGGTGTTAGCAAACCAGTTAGTTTTACAGTAACTTCATTCTTATGTATGCCACACCCGATGGCTAAGAAAGACGCGTGCGGTGCTAATGCAACCGCTGTTGTGAAAAGAACAGATTTCAATATGGGCAAACATGTGCCATATGTCAGTGATGAAGTGACGATTGAAATTCCTGTTGAAGCAATTAAAGAATAATTTACTTAAATTTGGAGATTAAAATGCAAGCAGAAAATCCACAAAACTCACCTTACGCAGTAGAGGTTGAAGCAGGAAAGAGTTATTACTGGTGCGCATGTGGCAAAAGTAAAACACAACCTTTCTGTGATGGCTCCCATCAAGGTACACCATTCACACCATTAGAATATAAAGCGACAGAAAACAAAACTGCTTACTTCTGTGGATGTAAGAAATCAGACAATCAGCCAATGTGTGACGGCAGTCACAGCAAGTAAAAAAGCCCACCTAAGTCAACTGCACCCCAAAAGCTGGACTAAACATCAAGCTTATTAAGGTGCAGTTTTCACGTCTAGGAACTGTAAGAGACTTCCTTAGCAGTTCATTGATGTAAGTCAAGCCTCCAATCCTTTAAAAGCACACACTATAAATACGATCAAGATTACTCATCTTAATAAGTACCATGTGGAGCGCATGCAATGATCAACACTTTAGACTATAACGTGAACGAGTTAAATGATGCATTTATTAATTCGCTTAGGCATCCAGTTAACCATCCAGATGCTTATGAGGACGCGGATGAGATTTTGCGTATGAATGAAGAAAGACTAAAAGATTGGCGAAGAAATATTGCTAAAATCAGAGGTAGTCATTTATTGAAAATAAGCAACACAATTGCTATGTAATTAAGTGACTGGTAATGGTCCTTGGTTCGAATCCTCCCCACCACCTATCATAAGCTGATGGAAATGATCTGACCTCCAGAAGTTCAAGATACTCTCACTTTGTTCACCAGGCCATACAGTGAGGAAATCCGTGAAGTGGGGATGATCAATCCTCTTCAACTGCGCCTTACTATTTGATGATATTGATGTTTTTTTAAATAACAATTAAACAAGCGTCGAGTTTCGCGAGGCTTGTTAAAAAGATTTTATAAGGCAACAACTTCAACCAGACAATCATGTGAGGTTGGTGAGTGACCCATGTCCCCAAAAGCGTTTGAGCTCACCGAATTCACGACCCCATTATTAAGCTGTCTCCAATACCCAAGAGTCGTTACCACAATGCCTTTGTTTACGTCGGTGGTTACCTTAGCTACTGCTTCAAAAGAGCCGCGGTCATTAAGAACCTTTGCGCGACCTCCATCAATAAGTCCTCTATCCATGGCATCCGCAGGATGTATCATCACAAACTGTTCGCCCTGACCCTTAATCTTGCTCTCAAAGTTAGCGTAGGATGAATTGATAAAGCCATGGCTCTTTGGTGCGAGAATGTTTAAAGGATATTTCTTGGCGAGCTCAGGGTTAGCTAATGCTGTTTCCTTTGATGGAACGTAGTCAGGTAGCTCAGGAATATCTTCCCCAGGCTGAAAGTCTTCATACATCTGCCTAAAAGGCCCAGCGACAAAATTCTTCGCTCCGACGACCCTAAACTCACATTTACCAGAAGGAGTCGGAAAGTTCCCTTCCTTGTGGGGTGCTCGATTATCTTTTGTGCCAACATTTAGCCTAAAGTAGCCGTGTTCTTTTAGATAATTTAAGTCAATGCCATTACAGGCAGGAGAGCTCCAATCAACATAATGCTCGAGGCATTCTGTGTCATTCCATTTAAAATTTTCTTCCTCGAAACCTAATCGTTTGGCTAGTCTTCTGAAAATTTCATTATTTGGTATGGCCTCACCTGGGGACTCAATACATTTGGTGTTGTATGTTAGGTACAAATGACCCCATGAAAGAATAATGTCCTCTTGCTCTGCCCCCATGGATGCTGGCAGCAATATATCTGCGTAGGCAGCGGTGTCAGAAATAAAATGCTCTGCCGAGACGAGGAATAAATCCTCACGACTAAGGCCCTCTATGATCTTCTCTGATTCGGTCGCCTGAGTGATGGGATTGGTGTTCCAACACATCATGGACTTAATAGGCACCTTCAGCTTCTGCTCACCAGTTAACACTCGACCCAGTTGCAAGTTATTGACGACCTGAGTACCTTTTGGAATTAAATCTGGACGACAAATCACATCAAATCGGTAAGGGTGCTCCCAAACCGGAAACTGGAGAATGCCGCCACCCACATTACGCCATGCGCCAGTCAATGCTGGAAGCGATGTGACGGCACGAATCGCCTGACCACCCCCCCAGCTTTTTTCTAGGGCAACGCCGATTCTGATTGCTGAGGGCTGGGTTGTTGCATACTCTCTTGCTAATTTGCGAATGTCGTCCGCGGGGATGCCTGTGATTGTCTCAGCCCACTCAGGCGTTCTTTCTTTAGCTTTTTCTGCAAGCTCTGAAAAGCCAACGGTATAGTTATCCACATAGTCCTGATCAACCAAACCCTCGCCGATAATAACGTTCATCATCGCCATGGCTAATGCGCCGTCAGTGCCCGGTTTAGGGCAGATATGCCAATCGGCTTCTTTCGCTGTTTTTGACGCATAAGCATCGATCACAACCACCTTAGAGCCGTTCTTCTGTGCTTCCTTAATGATGTGCCAATGATGCAGATTGGTACTCACGGAGTTACAGGCCCAGATAATAATAAATTTAGCGTGGATAAAGCTTTCTGGATCAACACCTGCGGTTGGACCTACAGTCAGGAGCCATGCCGTGCAAGAGCCCTCGCCACAAAAGGTTCTTTCTGTCACTGTCGCCCCTAGTCTGGCAAAAAAGGCATCGCCCCCATTTAAGCCATGAACCAAGCCTTGATTGCCCAAATAACTATTAGGCATAATCGCTTGAGCCCCATGCTCCTTGATAATCAATTGCCATTTATCAACAATCGTATCAAGTGCTTCGTCCCATGAGATACGCTCGAATTGTTTGGTGCCTTTAGGCCCAACGCGTTTCATCGGGTATAAAAGACGATCTGGATGGTAATGCCGTTTTTCGTAGTCATTCAATTTGACGCACAGCCCTCCACGTGTCATTGGATGATCAGCGTTGCCTTTAACAGCAACGAGTTTTTCATCCTTTACGTGATAAACCATGGAGCAGGTATCTGGGCAGTCATGCGGGCAACCGCCATGATATGTTTTGATTAAGCTATCTTTTAAGTCATCCATCATGCACTCCAAAAAATTTATCTACGCCGTTTTAATTCACCAAAAGAAAAATCAATTATAAAAAAATATACACCTAAAGTAGTTAAATGCAAAGGATGACAGCAGGCAAGAAAGTAAGGATTATTGCCCTAAAAAATCTCAAAGAAACTTGGGATTTTTTGTTGTTTTAAACAACAATCCGAATCAGTAGATGCGGTCTAAAGATTCTAGTAATCATGATAATCTTAGTTTTAGCTCCACCCACAAAACCAATCTCTTTAAAATGAACCCTGACGGAATTTCACTATATATTTTGCGTTAATAAACTATTATGATTAAAACTCTTACATTTAGTGAAATGTTTACATTTTTTAAATAGTTGTTCTACAGTGTCTATATTGCCTTTGTAAATGGAGCTCTTCTATGCGGTTTTATATGCGATGTTACCTTTCTTTCTTTTTACTCACATTGGCCAGCCAAGCTTGTTCCGAAAGTCTTCTAGCTCTTTCAACTGGTCCCCAATTAAAAAATGCTTTATCCGGAAATACGGTTGAAGGCTCAATGCAAGCTTCCGGTCGTTACACGGAATTTTACGCAAAGGATGGTACGGTTTTAGCTAAGGATTACAAGGCAATATGGCGTATTGAGGGCAACGACATGTGCTGGATATACAAGGATCAGCCCAAAGATTGCTGGCAAGCGGCAATCAAAGGGAAGAGCGTACAATGGATAAAAAATAATAAGGTTCAAGGAAATGGCACTATTTTGCAAGGAAATACAAACAACTTTTAATTCGGAGTGTCCTAACAGTTGTTTAGCCCACACAAAGTGTTGTGTTTTCCTTGCCAAATTAGCCTTAATTGATTGCATCTAAAGCTGAATGGGAGAAAGACAATGAGTTTAATTACCTTATTTAAGTTATTTTGGTCACCAACCGCTGGTTGGCAAGCACTTCTCGAATCTAAGCCCTCGATGCCGAGATTATTTATTTTTCATGTGGTGCCTTTAGCAAGCATCCCGCCTCTGATGATCTTTTTCACAGCCATCTCCGCTGATTCCACATTTCTCGTGGGCACACTCTCACCGAAAAAACTTGTATTGGTTGGATTAATACTTTTTATAATTCAACTAATGGCGGTTCCAATGATGGCGTTGATCATTAAGCAACTCGGGGAAGTGGTCAATATTAAACCCTCCTTCCAATCTGCATTCACTTTGGCAGCAGTTGCACCAACCCCATTATGGTTGTCCGCATTATTGTTAGTAGCGCCAAGCTTCATAGTACTGGTGACTTTCGGATCGCTTGCCCTGATGGCGAGTTTTGGACTTATTTATTACGGGTTACCCCTTGTATTTGATATCAAGGGTAAAGATAATGCGGTCATGTATTTCGGGGGAATTATGATCGCTGGGGTAATTGCTCTTGCGTTTCTGATGCTTTCAACCTTGGTAATCATGGGAAGTCTGCAAAATTTATCTATTTAGCAGTACTCACAATAATATCAAGTGTTGGTGAAATGCTAGAAAGGCTGAAGGATTGCTATGCAAATACTTAGAAATATTTTAATCGTATTTTTCACTACCTCTATGAATGCCGCTTTTGCAGAAACTCAGGGAGTAGAATTTGTAAATCTGAAGGATGGCGATGTTGTCTCAAGCCCATTTAAAGTGAAGTTTGCAGTGACGGGCATGTCCTTAGCGCCTGCAGGTGATAGCACTGTGAATACAGGCCACCATCATCTACTCATTAATACTGAAGGAATCCCTACTGGCGAACTAGTGCCTGCGGATGAGAAGCATATCCACTTTGGTAAAGCACAAACAGAAACAGAAGTAACTTTGAAGAGCGGCAATTACAGACTGACTTTACAATTTGCAAACGGCTTGCATCAGTCTTATGGTGAAGTCATGCGTAAAAGCATTCAAATCACCGTGAGGTAATGCTAGACCCTAAGTCAAACGTATAGAAGAAGTGTCAGCCTGCTTAGTAAGCAATCGAGTATCCAAGGTAAGCAAAAGGCTGTAGTCTTGTTTCAACAATAGGACTGTTTGCTTGCTGGTCTCCCAACCTTGTCACTGAGGCACCAAACAAAATGTAATGGTTCGCTGCTACTTGGTAGGATCCATTCAAGCCGGCCTTATATTCAACACTTGATGCTGCAGAATACACTGGCCTGGATGGCAGTGCTTCACTTGCACTTACACCAAAATAATAGTTATTAAACTTACTATCACTCCATGTCAGGCCTACGCTACCATTTAACTTAAATGCGTTATCGCGGTAGAGATTTTTAATGAATTGCAAATCAACTGTTTGTCCGTTACTAGCGCCACCGGCATCAAGCCCCCATTGCGCATTGATTGTTCCAAAATCAGTTTGCCAACGAAGTGCAGGGCCAATTTCAAACGTAAAATCACGATCTCTCATGCCGCGCGTTAACCTTCCATCACCAGCGTCCCAACCAAATTTAGCTTGCGCTGACAAGCCAAGACGAAGCCGCTTATCATCTGAATCTAGTAACCAAACGCCCGCTTGAAGTGCATTAATATAGAAACGATCTGCATAATTGGCATTGATAATCGGCAAAGCCATCAGTCTAAACTCATCCGAACCTGATGTTTTAGGAAGTACAGCCACGCCAACACCATAAAGATTTTTGCTTCTTGGAATCGCTGTTTCAGTCTCACGATCAATTTTATCGTTTGCTTGCGCCGCTGAAACGAAGATCAAGCATGTGAGTAAACCGAATGTTTTTAGTATAAAAATATGTCGCATAAGTTATCAGCTTGCCGTTAAATCAGTGGGATAGTACTATAAGTTGTAATACAAAAACACCTTGCCGATTTTTGTAGTTCATTATTCAGTCAATTTTGCACAAATACGATTAACGCCAAACTTAAGATGTGCAAGAATTAATTCCAACCTAATCCACCGCTATCATCACTTCATTGCGCCTTAAAAAAGGCAATGTCCATGGTGGGTTATATCTAGCCAGCTCTGGCGCGCCAATCATTTTTAGCTTCTTGATCTCTATCCAATGTGTTAACTCGACTACTTTATTCGCCATTTTTTCTTCATCTACTAAGCCGGAAAATCGAACAACCGCAAACTTCTGACTAGGGATTTGTTTGATACTAACCAAAGGATTGTTTGGTTTGGGCAAGGTCTCTAAAGCGTATTGGCTAGGCATCACAAAATAAACCTTCCAGCCATCGCTTGCCTGCTGAACACCAACAGGCACTGTCATCGAGATTTTCTCGGCACGCGGCGCCATAGATACGGGCGCTGTCATGCTGATTTTTTCAGACTTACCCGATTGTGCCGTGTTATTCCCAAAAATAAAATCCGCAATGAGCCTAAAGCCTTTACTAGACGCTTCACGCATATCGCCATCCACGATAACTTCAGCAATGATTTTTGGCGTATAGGCTCGCAACTCAAAAGCTTGGTCTTTTTCAAGTAGCGTATATTTTGGCTCTTCAGATGCCATAGCAGTGTTTGAAAAGATAAGTAAGGTAAAAAACCATAATACCATTGCGGGTCTCGATTATTTTTAACAGAAAGGCAGCCTAAGCTGCCTTTTGCTAAACAATCATCGCTGATTATTTAGATTTGTGCATAAAGTCGTGCACTTCATCACGACTTACTGTGCCGTCTTTGTCAGCATCAATTGCGTCAAAGTTTTTATAAACTTTTTTCAAGCTTTTTGCTTCGTCTTTAGTGAGTGTGCCATCTGCATCTTTATCTGCCGCTGCAAATTGTTTTGAGCGTTTTTCATGCAATTTGTCATGCTCGTTATGTTTTTTACGGCCACAAACATTAAGCTCTTCCTTCGTTAGAGTACCGTCTTTATCTGTATCCATGACTTCAAATTTTTCTTTGCATACCAACTGAGCTTCTTCACGGTCCAAAGTACCATCTTTGTCTTTATCCGCCTGCTCAAAAGTCACTTTAGTATGCATTTTACAGTGCTTCCCCATGCCATCATGGTCAGCAAACGCCGTACCCGCTGTAGTCAACATCGCTGCAAACATTAAGGTTTGGATTCTTTTCATCGCTCATCTCCTATAAATAAATTACTTACTCATTAATGGCGTCACTTTAACATAAGTGGCTCAAAGAAAATTGATACAAATCAAGGTTTATAAATCATTCTAGTCCAGTAGCAAACCCTATTACCAGAACGCCGTCATGGAAATAAACTCTGATATTTAACATATAGTGCAAATTAATCATTTTTAATAAAGAATTGAAGGGCTAGCAGCGTGGCTAACTTTAAACAGATTTATCAGAGGTTTCTCAACCTTGCCAATGCAGTAGAAGAGCTATCTGAGTTCCCAGCGCTCGATCCTGTTGAACAAAAAATGTTGGCTCTGCTCAGTAAACACTGGTCTAGCAAACAAAAAATTAGAGTGGTTGAGTCAATGCACATGACAAGCGACATCTCAACCTCTATCATTTTCCGTTACCTCAAAAAACTACGTCAAAAAGGTTATATCGAGCTTGTCGTTGATGAGTTTGACAACCGTGTTAAGTACGTCTCCGCCACAGTACTTACCGACAGCTATTTCAACAAAATGGGTAAATTGATGTTGAAAGCTTCAAGCTAATAGCGCTGCGCTTTATCGCCTATGAATTTGTTTTTCAATAACGCCAAAAATTCGCTGCTGTGTGTTGGAGGAGTAGCCATTGCTTGGATATTTTTTTCAAGCTCAATATTATTGTTTTTTCGTTTTTAGAAAAAAGCCAGTTTGTTAACCTAGTGTTTATGCCAGCTGGCGTGCGCTTAGTTTCAGTGCTGTTATTTAATGCGCTTGGCGTGATTGGTTTGTTTGTCGGCGCATTAATCACCAGTCCAATAGTAGGTACAAACCTAACAGAGGCTTTAATCATCAGCCTAATTTCAGCGCTTAATCCTTATTTTTCGGTTCTCATCACCAAACGCTTGCTGCATGTTGATAATCTATTAAAAAAACTTCATGCAAAAGAACTTATTTTAATAGCCTTGTTTTCGGCGCTGTTTAACTACCTCAGTCATCATTTTTATTTTGGCCTATCAAATCTTCACATGTCATGGGAAAGCTTCGAAAACATGTTTATAGGCGACTTGCTAGGCATAACGCTGATATTGTTCATCTTTAGCTTATCTTTAAAACTTATGAGAAAATCAAAGCTCACAAGCGCTTAACAAGAACGTAGCTCTCAATGATGAAATATCAAGACATAGAAGCAAGTGAGCTTAACTCACTACTAGAAACTCAAAAAATTTATCTCATCGACGTTCGTAATGATGATGAAGTAGCGCGCGGCGTTATCCCCGGCGCGATTTATGTTACGCTCTCATCCATTCCATCCGTTAATTTTTCGCAGTTAGAAAACCAAACCGTTGTGTTTTATTGTCACGCTGGCGTGCGCTCGGCACAAGCCGCTGGATTTGTTGCGGATCAAATTGAAGCGACCATTTACAATCTGCGCGGTGGCATTTTAGCTTGGGCGAATGCTGGATTTGGATTGACAGACCTTAAATAAAAAACATCATGAACTTTGACCAAGAACTCAATACCCGCGGCCTTAAATGCCCACTCCCAATTTTGCGATGCAAAAAAGCGCTTGCTGAGTTAGAGGCTGGGCAAGTGCTAAAAGCTTATGCCACAGACCCTAGCGCTGTAAAAGACTTTCAAGCCTTTTGCAAACAAACGGGCCACGTGATGCTTTCTTTAGAGGAAACCAAAGAAGCAGATACGCCAATGTTTGTTTTCCACATACAAAAAAAAGCGGGCTAGTTTTTCACTAGGCCGCCTTTCTGCAGTTCACTTAATCAAACTTATTTAGCTAATTTTACCAATTGCGTAGACAACTTCTCCAAGTTTGCAGAAAACTCCGCTACGCGCGCCTTTTCTTGCTCAACTACCGCCGCTGGTGCACGCGCCACAAAACTCTCGTTGGTTAATTTGCCGTTTGCCTTAGCAATCTCACCTGACACACGCGTAATTTCTTTAACCAAACGATCTTTTTCAGCCGCAACATCAATCTCAATCTTTAGCATGAGTCTGAAATCACCCGCCAATGCCACTGGCGCGTCTGCCTCGGGCAAATCAGCCACAATTTCAACATCTGCCAACTTAGCCAAGGCTTTTAAATAGGGCGCATAGGCTTGTAACTTAACCACTTCTCCAGCCGCAATTAACGGCACTTTGGTCGCAGGTGAAATGCTCATCTCACCACGCAAGCTTCGGCAAGCGTCAACGGACGCTTTTAGCAAAGCCACCCAAGCCTCAGCGGCTTCATCAATCTTCTCAGGCTGAGCTTTGGGATAGGCTTCCAGCATAATGCTTGGGCCTGTGCGTCCGCTCATTTTGCCTATCGTTTGCCAAATTTCTTCCGTTATAAACGGCATGACTGGATGTGCCAAACGAAGAATGGTTTCTAAGACACGCAACAATGTGCGTCGAGTTGCACGTTTTTCCGCGTCTGAGCCTTGCTGAATTTGTACCTTAGCAAGTTCCAAATACCAATCGCAATACTCGTCCCAGAAAAACTTATAAATGCTTTGCGCGATGATATCAAAACGGTAATCTGCAAAACCTTTTTCAATATCAGCTTCCACACGTTGCAATAAACTCACAATCCAACGATCCGCTTGCGAGAAGCTCAAATAGCCTTCCGGCTGCGCACTGCACTCCTCAAATCCACAATCTAGGTTTTCAGTATTCATTAGCACAAAGCGGGTTGCATTCCAAA
>CAMCTR010000044.1 GCA_945878605.1 Candidatus Methylopumilus universalis
AGAGGCTTTTGAGCGTGGCGAGTTAGAAAAAGACTTTGTGGCTATTGTTCGCTATCAAGGTCCTAAATCGAATGGTATGCCAGAGCTTCACAAATTAACGCCGCCATTGTCTGTGCTTCAAGGCAAAGGTTTTAAAGTAGCGATTGTGACCGACGGACGTATGAGCGGTGCATCAGGCAAGGTGCCTGCGGCAATTCACTTATCTCCAGAAGCATCTGCTGGTGGTCCAATTGGCAAGATTCGTACTGGCGATATTATTCGTTTGAACGTCATTGCGGGCACATTGAACGCCCTGGTAGATGAAGATACCTGGAAAGCGCGTCATATTGAAGAGTTAAGTGATACAAAACGTTTTGCCAATGCGCATGGCATGGGACGTGAACTGTTCGGGGGAATGAGAAGGAATGTGCTCACCGCCGAAGAAGGCGCAGTCACCTGGTTGTAAAATAATTGATTGATAATGCGTTGCTTTCGCCTTCCGTGCTAATCCTACTGTCTGCGCGAAAGCGCTTTGTCTGAATCAATTTTGAGCTGTTTAAGCGTTTTGAAACAGATTCTTGAGAATATTAAAGATTATTAATTAAAAATAAAAGTAGATAAAAATGAACACATTAGATTTAGCAAAAGAAGGTCCAGTTATTCCCGTTATCGTGATTAACCGTGTTGAAGATGCGGTGCCGATGGCTGAGGCTTTGCTCGCAGGCGGTATTAAAGTACTTGAGGTGACTTTGCGTACCTCATGTGCATTAGCTGGCATGGAAGCGATTGCTAAGGCATTGCCTGAAGCGATTTTGGGTTCTGGTACTGTGCGTAACAATAAAGATGCACAGGCCTCTAAAGATGCTGGTTGCAAGTTTGCAGTGAGCCCAGGTTACACAAGCGAGTTAGGTCAATTTGCACGTCAAATTGGTTTGCCATTGTTGCCAGGTATTTCAACAGGCTCTGAAATCATGATGGCGAACGCGGATGATTATTACTTCTTGAAGCTATTCCCAGCAGTTGCAGTTGGGGGCATTAACTTACTTAAAGGCTTTGCCGGTCCGTTTGGGGATGTGAAGTTCTGCCCAACGGGCGGCGTAACGGTTGAATCAGCCCCGCAATTCTTATCATTACCTAACGTTGTGGTCTGTGGCGGTACATGGCTCACACCTGCGGATGCGGTGGCGCGTGGTGATTGGGCGCATATTACCAAATTAGCCAAAGAAGCTAGCGCAATTAAGCCTGCCTAATTTAGTTAATTTTAGTTTGTTATTTATTTTTTTCAAGTCCGAACCTATATTCAGCCAAGTTGCTGGATATAGGTTTTTGAGTTTTTTGTAAGGCGCATCATTAATGCAGCCATTGTCTATATATAAGACGCTAGTATTTGATTGTGATGGCGTTGTGCTCAACTCCAATCAGCTTAAGATACAAGCTTATTTCCATGTGGCAATCAAGTTTGGGGCGAGTGAAGTTCAAGCACAAGCGTTGGTTGATCATCATGTGAGGCTAGGTGGCATTTCACGCTATCCAAAGTTTGAGTATTTTTTGTGCGATATTATGCAGCTAGCAGTCACAGACCAAGCGATGCAAGGCTTGCTGGATAGCTTTACAACAGAAGTAAAAAGGCTGCTAACCGATTGTGAAATAGCACCAGACTTGATGCGTGTTCGCGAGGCGAACCCAAACGCAAAGTGGATGATTATTTCGGGGGGCGACCAAGCAGAGCTGCGAGACATATTTCAGCATCGCGGCATTGATACACTGTTTGATGCGGGCATTTACGGTAGCCCTGATAATAAAGATGCAATTTTGGCGCGCGAAGTTGGCTTGGGGCATATTGCTCAGCCAGCATTGTTTATTGGCGATAGTCGATATGACCATCAAGCCTCCACTAATGCGGGTTTAGATTTTGTATTTTTGAGTGCTTGGACTGATGTTGAAGGCTGGCAAGACTATTGTGCCACCCACAAAATTGCGGTTTTTAATCACCTTGGCAATTTGATTTAAAGTTTGATTTGAGCGTGATTTATTTGAAAAAGGTTAAGCTAATTTCATGACGAAATTTACACCACCGAAAATACTTTCCGTTGTCGTGCCCGTGCGTAACGAGCAGGATAATGTGGCGCCCTTGATTGCTGAAATTGATGCGGCACTTAAAGGCTTTACGCATGAGATTGTGTATGTCAACGATGGTAGCACGGACGAAACCCATGTCCGTTTGCAGCAGTTAAAAACGCATTATCCACAATTGCGTATCGTGCGTCATGCCAACAGCTGTGGTCAAAGCACTGCAGTGCGCTCGGGCGTTAAGGCTGCTAAGTATGATTGGGTGGCAACGCTAGACGGCGATGGACAGAACGACCCAGCAGATATTCCTAAATTGATTGAAGCACTTGAAGAAGGCGTATGGTTAGTTGGTGGTAACCGTCGTAAAAGCAGGCGTGATACTTGGATTAAGCGGATGTCTTCGGTAATTGCCAATACAGTCCGCTCAAAAATGCTACGTGATGATACACCAGACACTGGCTGTGGTCTGAAGCTATTTAAGAAAGCGGCTTTTTTAGATCTGCCTTATTTTGACCACATGCATCGCTTTTTGCCTGCATTGATTAAGCGTGCTGGCGGCCAAATTCGTTCAGTTCACGTTAGCCATCGTAATCGGGAATTCGGCAAATCCAACTATGGTACCTTGGATCGATTGATGGTTGGCATCGTTGATTTGTTTGGTGTGGCTTGGTTACAACGCAGGGCTAAATTACCTGTCATTATTAATGACGAAGCAGAATAAGAAAAAGTCAAAATAGGAAACAATATGGAATACGGCATCACCCCTTTTTTTCAGCACATTGTCGAGTCAGCGCAGCATTTTTTTAGCACCACATCACAAGTTGATTTGATCTGGCTTTGCGTGGGCTTGCTTGGGCAAGTGCTCTTTATGATGCGCTTTATCGTGCAATGGCTGCATAGCGAGCGCCATCAAAAAAGCATTATTCCTGTGAGCTTTTGGTATTTCAGCCTAATTGGCGGTTTAACAGTATTGCTTTACGGCATTCATAAAGTGGAGCCCGTGATTATTCTTGGGCAACTTCCAGGCACCTTTGTTTACGCAAGAAACTTAATCTTGATTAGGCGCCATGAAAAAACACAAAAAGAATTAGAAGAGGGTGCTGCTTGAAAATCCTTGTCACAGGTGTCGCAGGATTTATTGGGCATCAAACCACACTTAAATTATTAGCGCGTGGCGACACGGTCATTGGTGTAGATAATCTCAATGATTATTACGATGTCAGCCTCAAAGAAGCGCGTTTGCAAGATATCGCCAAACATCCTCAAGCAAGCAATTTCAAATTCATTAAGCTTGATTTAGCCGATACATCAGCCACAGAAGCCTTATTCAAATCAGAGCAACCAGCGCGCGTCATTCACCTCGCCGCTCAAGCTGGGGTGCGTTATTCACTGCAAAACCCCCACGCTTACGTGCAAAGTAATTTGGTGGCTTTTACTAATATTCTAGAAGGCTGTCGTCATCATAAGGTTGAGCATTTAGTTTATGCTAGCTCATCGAGTGTCTATGGCGGTAATACCAACTTGCCTTTTAGCGAGCAAGACACTGTTGACAATCCTGTGAGCTTGTATGCAGCGACGAAAAAGGCCAATGAACTAATGGCGCATACTTATAGCCACTTGTACGGTATCCCAACCACCGGCCTTCGTTTCTTTACCGTTTATGGCCCTTGGGGACGTCCTGATATGTCGCCAATCTTGTTCGCCGATGCCATTCTCAAAAATAGGCCAATCAAGGTATTTAATCACGGCGACATGATGCGCGATTTCACCTACATCGATGACATTGTCGAAGGGGTGGTGCGCGTGTTAGATAAGCCTGCAACGCCAGAAGCTGGTAGTAATGTGCCTTATCGAATTTTTAACATTGGTAATAATGCGCCAGAAAAGCTCATGGATTTTATCGGCACTCTTGAAAATGCTTTCGGCAAAGTGGCTGAAAAAGAATTTTTGCCCATGCAAGCGGGCGATGTAAAAGCCACCTATGCAGATACAAATGCGCTAGAAGCTTGGGTTTGCTTTAAGCCATATACGCCATTAACAGATGGCATTGCCAAGTTTGTCACCTGGTATAAAGATTATTACAGCAAGTCTTAGTATTTTAGAATTAGTGTTTTAGAGTTATCGAATCAAATGAATCACGCTTTCGGGCGTGATTTTTTTTAGACATTGCATGCGTTCATCAGAATTTATGAGCGGGCAAGTCCTTTCAAAACACGGGCTGCAAGGCAGGCCAAGATATTCAATATGAGACTTATCGCTCATTGGCGGGGTGTGGTGCGGGGTGCTTGAGCCAAAAATGGCGATGAGGTTTTTATCTAAAGCCGCGGCAACGTGCATCAGGCCTGAGTCATTGCTGATGAAGGTATCGCACAAGGCCATTAAATCTATCGCTTCGCCTAATTTAGTTTTGCCGCCTAAATCTAAACAATGGTTATCTGTGCGTTGGTTAATTTGCTTGGTGTAAGGCACATCTTTTTCAGAGCCAAATAGCCAAACCTCCCAACCTTTAGCAAGCGCGGCTTTTGCAGCCTCAGCGTAATACTCAATCGGCCAGCGTTTAGACTCGCCATATTCAGCCCCTGGGCATAAGCCGAGGACTTTTTGAGATGGTTTGTGATGGCTAATTTTAGCTAAGGTTGCTATAAGATTCTCATGGTTGGCTAAGAGTTTTGGGTTGGGTAGTGTGCTTGGTAATTTTGCATTTTTAGCCAAACCCAACGTCACAAAACGATCGACTGTGCGCGGCAGTTTGGCTTTATCTAAAGGTCGAATATCGTTAATCAAACCAAAGCGCATTTCACCTAAAAAACCGGTGCGGCGAGGAATGTTCGACGCAAAAGGCAGAATGGCAGACTTGAGTGAGTTAGTCAGAATGATGGCTTGCGTATAAGCCGCTTGGCGTAAGCTTTTGCCAAAGCGGATACGCTCCCAAAATGCAAATTCACCGTGCTTGAATGGCAGTGCGATGGCATTTGTGACTTCCGGCATGCGCGCTAAAAGCTGCAATGTCCAAGCGGGTGCAGCGACATCAAGTTGGCAGTTTGGATTTTGTTGTTTGAGGGCGGTGAAGAGGCTTTGTGCTAGCACCATGTCACCCACCCAAGCGGGGCCTAAAATGAGGATTTTTTCAAAAGCTGGTTGGGTGTTTTGCACAGAATGGGTAATGACTTATAAAAATTATTTTGCCATTTTTTCAATGATTTTGCTTGTGCTACGACCTTGCACCAATGGAATAAGCTTAACTTTTCCGCCCCATGATTTGACTTCGGTGCCCCCTACGACTTGATTTTCAGTGTAGTCGTCGCCTTTGACAATGAAATCAGGCTTAACCATATTAATGAGGTTGAGTGGCGTATCCTCATCAAACAGAATCACGGCATCGATGGCTTCTAATGCGGCCAACACTCGCGCTCTGTCATTCTCATGAATCACTGGTCTCGTTGGGCCTTTTAGGGCGCTAACTGATCTATCGGTATTTAAGCCAAGAATAAGTTTGTCACCCGTCTTTTTAGCGGCTTCTAAGTAAGTGACATGCCCAGCATGGAGCAAATCAAAGCAACCGTTGGTAAAGACAATTTTTTGTTTAGCGGCGCGCCAAGCGTCTACTTTTAGCTTTAGGCCTGCTAAATCAGTAATTTTATCTGCTTGCTCTGAGGAGTTTTTAGCGGTGAGCTCGTGGAGCAATTCATCTAATTGGATAGGCACAGTGCCGACTTTACCCACCACGATGCCAGCCGCGGTATTCGCGAGGCTAAGGGCATCTTGTGGGCTGAGGCCATGAATCAGCCCTGCCGCTAAAGTGGCAATCACTGTATCGCCAGCACCTGACACATCAAATACCTGCTTGGCGGTTGCGGCAATGTTATGTTCATTGGTTTTATCAAATAGCGTAATGCCTTCTTCGCCGCGGGTGACCGCTAAAAATTCAAGGCCTAAATCTGCTTTTAGTTTTTTAGCGCCAGTTAATAAAGCGTGAGTGTCGTTCATGTTGACACCACAAGCTTCAGCTGTTTCTTTCTTGTTTGGAGTGAGCGCAGTTGCGCCTTTGTATTTACTGTAGTCCTGACCTTTTGGGTCGGCCAGCACAGGGATGCTCGCCTCTTTACAGGCTTGAACAATAGATCGGCAAACATCATCACTGAGCACGCCTTTGGCGTAGTCTGACAAAATCACGATAGAGGGTTTTTCGTGAAGCGCGCGTGTAATTAACACATGCAACTCAGCATTTTCTGCTGCGCTAAATTTGGCTTGGCTTTCTTGGTCTATCCGCACGATTTGCTGATGCGAACTCATCACTCGTGTTTTAGCAATTGTTGGACGGCTTGATGATTGAATGACTGCCTCAGACTTGATGCCTAGATGGTTAATCAAAGCGAGCAAGGTAGTGGCTTCTGCATCCTCGCCCACACAGCCTGCAATGCGCGTGCTGATACCCAAGTTAGCTAAGTTAGCCGCTACATTAGCTGCGCCGCCTGCGCGGTCATTTTGTTGATTGAGTAATACTACCGGCACGGGGGCTTCTGGAGAAATGCGCTGTACATCGCCAATTAAATAGCGGTCTAGCATGAGGTCGCCTATGACCAGCACCCATTTATCTGATTCGTTGAATAACTTAACGGTATTAATGAGGTCTTGGTTCATGGTTTTATGCTTAGTCTTATTCTTAGGGTCTATTTCTTAGTTTCTATTCTGATTCCAACAAGTCGCACAAGCTATGACCGACAAAAATATGCGCTTCTTGCACTCGGGCAGTATCACTTGATGGCATCACTAAGTTGTATTTGCAAAGTTCAGACATCTTGCCGCCCGTGCCACCAGTGAGACCAATCGTCGTTGCGCCTAATTTATTTGCTTCTTCAATCGCTGCAACTACGTTTTTGCTATTGCCCGAAGTAGTAATGCCTATCACCACATCTTCAGGGCGGCAAAGTGCTTCAATTTGCCTTGCAAAAATATAATCATAGCCATAATCATTGCCCACAGAGGTGATGATGGAGGTGTCTGTGGTGAGTGCAATGGCTGCTAAGCCGCGACGCTCTTTTTTGAAGCGTCCAACAATTTCTGCCGCGATATGTTGGCTATCTGCCGCGCTTCCGCCGTTGCCCATGAGCAAGATTTTACCGCCGCGTTTGATGCAGGTTTTTAGCTCTTCTGCAACGAGGGTAATTTGCGGAATTAAATCGCCGAGCTTGGCAAACATTGCTTGATGGTCGGCAATGGCATTTTTTAAGTTTTCTGATGAAGTCATGATTTTTTTATATAGTTAGCAATTTAGGTTTTAGCAATAAGGATCAGCTTGCAAGAGGTAGTTTTGCACGTAGTCGCGCACGCCTTCTTCTAGCGTATGGAATTTTTCTGTGTAACCAGCATCTTCAAGTTTTAGCATTTTGGCCTCGGTGAAGTATTGATACTTGCCGCGCAAGTCTTCTGGCATTTCGATGTAAGTAATATCGGGCGCTTTACCCATGCTGGTCATTACCGCACTAGCGAGGTCTTTAAATGCACGCGCTTTACCTGTGCCGATGTTGTAAATACCAGACCCGCATAGGTTATTGACAAAGTGCACTACAGCGGCGGCTGCATCTTTGACATACACGAAATCACGTAGCTGCATGCCATCTTCATAGCCCGCTAAATGGCTCTTGAATAACTTAACGTTGCCTTCAGCTTTAAACTGATTAAAGGTGTGAAAAGACACGCTGGCCATACGCTCTTTGTGATATTCGTTAGGACCGTACACATTAAAGAATTTAAAGCCTTGCCATTGTGGCGGGCTATTGTGAGCGCCTTGTTGCAAAGCCCATTGGTCAAAATATTGTTTTGAATAACCGTAGCCATTGAGAGGGCGTAGCGTGTTAAGGTCGCAAGCATCATCATAGCCTTGATCGCCTGCGCCATAAGTAGCCGCTGAGCTCGCATATAAAAATGGCACCTTATTTTCAGTGCACCAATGCCATAAAAGCTGACTGTAGCGAATATTGTTTTGGACTAATTTATTGAAGTCGCGCTCGGTCGTGGCGCTAATTGCACCCATATGGATGATCGCATCAATTTTTGGTTTAGCCGCTAAAAAGCAAGCCAGCTCGCTTTTGTCTAAATAATTAGCGTAGCGACGTTTAACAAGGTTTTGCCATTGTTCTGGGTGCGTAATATCGTCCACAATCACCAAGTCATCTCGCCCTAAGTTGTTGAGATACCATGCAATCATGCTGCCTATCATGCCTGCGCCGCCGGTAATTACTATCATCTTTGCTTACCTATTTTGGGTTGCCTGTTTTGCTTGTAGCGAACTAATTCCAACATTATAAACGCTTAGGCAGGATTTATCCCTTTTCGCTTAATGCCTGAGCACGCTCGGCAGTCAGTTTATTTTGGTTGCCCGCTTCTTCTGCATCCCACTCAGTACTTACCCAGCCATGCAGGTTTTCCATGGCGATGTCGCACATGGCATTTATCCAAGCTTCCCGGCCGTTCAGACAAGGAATGAAGTGATATTCGCCGCCGCCATTGCTTTGGAAAATATGCTTTCCTTCCATGGCAATTTCTTCTAATGTTTCTAAGCAGTCACTACTAAAGCCAGGGCAAATCACATCAATGCGCGGTGTCTTGGCTTTGCCTAAATCTTCTAGTGTGCCTGCCAAATAGGGCTTGAGCCACTCTTGTTTGCCAAAGCGAGATTGGAATGCGATTTGATATTCTTCTTTGCCTAAATTGAGCGCCTCTGCCAATAAACGACCTGTTTTCATACATTCGCAGTGATAAGGGTCGCCTTTAAGTAAGTGGAACTTCGGCACGCCGTGGAAGCTCATCACGAGCTTGCTTGGTTTGCCGTGCGTTGCCCAATGTTCTAAAACACTGTTAGCTAATGCTTGAATATAAGCGGGGTGGTCGTGGTAATTGCGAATAGTGCGAATCGCTGGCACGTTGCGCGTTTTGAGTAACACTTTCCAAATCGCATCAAGTGATGCCGCAGTGCTACTTGCTGCATATTGCGGATAAAGTGGAAACACTAAAATTTTATTGCAATGTTGCGCTTGAAGTCGTTCGATTGCGGAGGCCATGCTTGGGTTGCCGTAGCTCATGCCAAGTTCAACCACATAAGGGGATGCAATCCGCTGACTTAAAAAGCCTGATAGCAATTTCTTTTGGTTTTGCGCGTTGACCATTAAAGGTGAGCCTTCGCTGGTCCACACCATGGCATATTTTTCGGCTGATTTTTTGGGGCGTATCACCAAAATAATGCAATGCAAAATCCAGCACCAAATAAAACGTGGGATTTCCACGATGCGCCTATCCATCAAAAATTGACCGAGATAGCGTTTGAGCGATTTAGCATCTGGTGAATCTGGCGTGCCAAGGTTGGCAAGCAAGATACCGACCTTTGCTTGGTCGCCATGTTGATAAGGCGGTTCTGATTTGTAGTAAGCCATTTGTTGGTCTTTATAAAATTATGGTTAAGAATTAGAGAGCGCGTTTGAAAGAAGTTTCGCAGTGATATCCACAATTGGGATAACCCGCTCATAGGCCATGCGGGTTGGACCAATCACCCCAAGCGTGCCAACCACCTGGCCGTCCGCTTCGTAAGGGGCAGTTACCATGCTGCATTCATCAAGTGGTAAGTAACCACTTTCGCCGCCAATGAAAATTTGGATGCCTTCAGCGCGTTGACTATTATCCAGCAATTGCATGAGCGATGTACGGCGCTCGAATATTTCAAAAAGCTTGCGCAGCGAGGTGACGTTGGTGGATAAATCATCCACCTGTAATAAATTACGCTCGCCCGAAATCACCACATTGTCCTTATCTTCATCCAATGCTTTGCCACTGGCGTCAAGCGCTGCGGACATGAGGCGCGTCATGTCTGATTGCATTTGCTTGAGTTCTTCATGCAGCTTTTGCTGCGCTTGTTCAAAAGTAAAGCCGGTGAAGTGCTGGTTAAAGAAATTAGTCGCTTGAACTAACTCAGAGGCTGAATAAGGTTTCTCAGTGAAAATAATGCGGTTTTGCACATTGCCATCGGTGCTGACGATAATGACCAAAATGCGCTTCTCAGATAGCGGCAGAAATTCAAGATGCTTAAATGCAATGCTTTTGCGTTTTGGAATCATGACCAAGCCCGCAAATTGGCTCAGCTCAGAAAGCATGCCCGCCGCAGATGAAATCAACTCTTGCGGGTCTGGTGACCGAAATTCATGTTGGAGGCGCTGAATTTCTTGATTTTGCATCGGTTGAACCGTAAGCAAAGTATCGACAAAAAAGCGATAGCCGCGCTGTGTTGGAATGCGACCTGCTGAAGTGTGCGGGCTAGTAATAAAGCCCAAAGACTCTAAATCAGACATCACATTACGAATGGTTGCTGGGCTTAGGTCTAAGCCTGGGCATTGAGAAAGTGTGCGCGACCCGACGGGTTGTCCATCATCAATATAATGTTCAACTAAGGTTTTGAGGAGAATTTGTGCGCGTTTATCTAACATGTTTGTAGCGGTAATGTGGCCGAAAAGTGCATTTTTGTATCATAGCAAGCCTGCTCTTAATTCAAAAGCTTTTACGCAACACTTCTATGTCTGGCTTGAATATGATTAAATGCAAAGGATGAAAAAAGCCTTCAAAAATGTCGCCATTATTGGCAAATACAATGCGTCTGAAATGCGCGATAGCATCCTTGCGATGTGTGCGTTTTTAGCCTCTGAAAAAATAACCGTTTCATTAGAAGCCACCACGGCTGACCACTGCAATATTTCAGGTTTTGCG
>CAMCTR010000045.1 GCA_945878605.1 Candidatus Methylopumilus universalis
ACCAAGGGGCAGTGGAGCATTACCATTGGATTACGGCTGCGCAGATGATGGATGGCTTGGCGCTAGGTGAAACTACGCCAGGCCCACTGATTATGGTGATTACCTTTATTGGCTTTGTAAGTGGCTGGGTGAATCTTGCACTACCTGATGCACCGCTTTGGGTTTCTGGCTTAGCAACCGCTGGCGTTGCGACTTTCTTTACCTTTTTGCCTAGCTTTGTAATGATTTTTTTAGGCGCGCCGTTTATTGAAACCACGCGCAGCCAACTCAAACTCGCCGCCCCTTTAACTGCTATTACTGCTTCGGTAGTTGGTGTGATTTTTAATTTGGCAGTGTTTTTTGCATTGCATACTTTTTGGCAAGAAAAACCCCAACAACTCAACATTGCTGGGTTAATCATTGCAAGCCTGGCTTTTATTGCACTAACCAAATTTAAAGCGAATACTTTAGTGGTGATTGTCGCCAGTGGTTTGGTTGGCCTTGCTTTGGGTTCTATTGGCTAGGCTATATTTAATTAAACCTCTTTACGCATGTGCGGGAATAAAATCACGTCGCGAATGCTTGGGCTGTCTGTGAGGAGCATCACCAAGCGGTCAATACCGATACCACAACCGCCTGTTGGCGGCATACCGTATTCAAGCGCACGGATAAAGTCTGCATCGTAATACATCGCTTCATCATCGCCTGCTTCTTTAGCAGCCACTTGTGCGTGGAAGCGCGCCGCTTGGTCTTCAGCATCGTTAAGCTCTGAGAAGCCATTGGCGATTTCACGGCCGGCAATAAAGAGTTCGAAGCGCTCAGTAATTTCCGGATTTGCGTCCGAAGCGCGAGCCAGTGGTGAAACTTCAATTGGGTAGTCAATAATATAAGTCGGCTCCCACAATTGGCTTTCTGCCGTTTCTTCAAACAAAGCTAGTTGCAAAGCGCCCAGGCCTGCATGGTCAAATGCCTTTACCCCAAACTTTAGCAACTCTTGACGAATAAACGCTACATCCGCTAATTGCTCTGCGGAATAACTAGGTGCGTACTTATTAATCGCGCCCACAATCGTTAAGCGTTGGAATGGTTTGCTAAAATCTAACTCTCGATCTTGGTATTGCAAGGTTGCTGTGCCACACGCGTCAAGCGCTGCTGCACGAATACAGTTTTCGGTATAGTCCATCAACCATTTGTAATCGGTATAAGTAGCGTAAAACTCCATCATGGTGAATTCTGGATTGTGACGAATGCTTACGCCTTCATTTCGGAAATTGCGGTTCACTTCAAACACACGCTCAAAGCCACCAACAATCAAACGCTTTAAATAAAGCTCCGGGGCAATACGCAAGGTCATTTGCATATCCAAAGCATTGTGATGTGTGACAAATGGCTTGGCTGATGCACCGCCAGGAATTGGGTGAAGCATTGGCGTTTCAACTTCAAGGAACTCATTTTCCACCATAAAAGTTCGAATCGCAGAAACAATCTTGCTACGCGCTTTAAAAGTATTGCGTGTCTCTTCAGAAACAATCATATCCACATAGCGTTGGCGATATTTAATCTCTTGGTCAGCCAAGCCATGGAATTTTTCAGGGAGCGGACGGAGTGATTTAGTAAGCAAACGAAGCTCTGTGACCTTAATAGAAAGTTCTCCCGTTTTGGTTTTGAACACCACACCAACAGCGGCAAGAATATCGCCCAAATCCCAATGTTTGAATAATTCGTAAATCTCTTCACCGATATTATCTTTAGAGATGAATAGCTGAACGCGACCTGAACGGTCTTGGACGGTTGCAAAGCTGGCTTTACCCATCACACGTTTAAGCATCATGCGGCCAGCGATTTTTACAGTAAACGCCATTCCTTCTAAGGCTTCATTTTCAAGCACGCCATATTGCTGATGTAAGTCCGCAGCAAAATGCTCAGGCTTAAAATCATTAGGGAAGGCAACGCCAGCGGCGCGAATGGCCTTTAGTTTTTCACGGCGCTCGGCGATGACGTGGTTTTCGTCTGGTAATGCCGGATTTAGATGTTCACTCACTTCAAACTCCCTGCTTTAAACTTTCAGATATAAACTGGTCAAGGTCGCCATCAAGCACACCTTGTGTATTGCCGACTTCAACATTGGTACGTAAATCTTTAATACGTGATTGATCTAGCACATAACTTCGGATTTGATGCCCCCAGCCGATGTCGGTTTTGGCATCTTCCAAGGCTTGTTTTTCCTCATTACGC
Source organism: Candidatus Methylopumilus universalis (assembly GCA_945878605.1). GTDB lineage: Bacteria > Pseudomonadota > Gammaproteobacteria > Burkholderiales > Methylophilaceae > Methylopumilus_A > Methylopumilus_A universalis_B. The sequence continues at coordinate 2,215 of CAMCTR010000045.1, forward strand.
TTATTGAGCTCTAGCTGATAAAGCTGGGCTTTTAGCATATTCATGGCTTCCGCTTTATTGCGATGTTGCGACCTGTCGTTTTGACACTGCACCACGGTATTGGTTGGTATATGCGTAATACGCACAGCAGAATCGGTTTTGTTAATATGCTGACCACCCGCACCACTGGCGCGATAGGTATCAATGCGCAAATCGGCAGGATTAACATCCACTTCAATGGAGTCATCAATCTCTGGAAATATTTGCACGCTAGCAAATGAAGTATGGCGGCGATTACCCGAATCAAAAGGTGATTTGCGCACCAAGCGATGAACGCCTGATTCACTGCGCAAATAGCCATAGGCATATTCACCCGAAATTTTAAGTGATGCGCTTTTGATGCCAGCAATATCCCCTTCGGACTCTTCCAGCACTTCGACCTTAAAGCCTTTTCGCTCGCAATAACGCAAATACATACGGAGCAACATTGAAGCCCAATCTTGCGCCTCAGTACCGCCACTACCCGATTGAAAATCCATAAAGCAATTATTTGGGTCCATGGGATTTGCAAACATACGGCGAAATTCCATGCCCTCAAGTTGCTTTTCTAATTCCAGACTATCGTCTTCTATACTTAATAATGTACCTTCGTCGTTTTCATCCTTAGCCATCTCAAAAAGCTCAGAGGCATCGCGTATGCCAGCATCAATATTCACCAGCAGTTTAACCAAACTCTCAAGCTCACGGCGCTCTTTGCCTAGCTTTTGTGAGCGCTCGTTGTCATTCCAAACCTTAGGGTCTTCTAAAAGCTGACTAACTTCTTCTAGGCGTTGTTGCTTATTTTCAAAGTCAAAGATACCTCCTAAGCGCATGCTGGCGCTCAGCGAGGTCGGCAAGACGATTGCCTATGAGATTTAGTTGTTCGGCTTCCATTAAAGTTCAAATGTACTTTTTTTGAATATACAAAATTATACATCAAACCCAGTACAATACGTGGAGCAGGCCTCAAGCTAGCTATGCGCTTGCGAAGTTAGATAAATCACGAAAATCTTATTTATTTATGGATATGTTTCACGAGTTCTGTCACAAAGCTGCAATATTTAATCTATATATTCATTTTTTATTTTGACTAAAATTTGTCAATAATTTTAAAAATAAATTTTCGCCTAAGGGAGATATTATGCAATCAATGTTTGTAAACGCTCTAAAAGTTGTCTCATTTATCGCAGTTGCTTTCACTGGAACATTTACATACGCTGCTGAAAAAATCATCAAGATCGACGGCTCCTCAACTGTTTATCCAATCAGTGAAGCAGTTGCTGAAGAGTTTCAATCTGCTCAAAAAATCAAAGTGACTGTTGGTGAGTCCGGTACCGGTGGTGGCTTCAAAAAATTCTGTCGTGGTGAAACTGATATTTCTGACGCTTCACGCCCAATCTCACAAAAAGAGATGGATGCTTGTAAAGAGGCTGGTATTCAATTTATTGAATTGCCAATCGCTTATGACGCTTTAACGATTGTTGTGAACAGCAAAAATGACTTCGTTAAATCAATCTCAGTAGAGGATTTGAAAAAAATCTGGGCACCAGGTTCTTTAGTGAAAAATTGGAATCAAGTGAACAGTTCATATCCAAACTTGCCTATGGCATTGTTTGGCCCTGGTACTGCATCAGGAACATTTGACTACTTCACTGAAGCTGTAAATGGTAAAGCTAAGTCAAGCCGCTCGGATTACACACCATCAGAAGATGATAACGTTTTAGTACAAGGTGTTGCAAACAACGCAGGCAGCATGGGTTATTTTGGTTTTGCCTATTACGTCGAAAACAAAGACAAATTACGCGCATTGCCCATCATCGCTAAGGCTGGCGCAGTCGCAGTCATGCCTTCAGTAGAATCTGTAATGAACTCTACATATCAACCACTTGCACGTCCATTGTTCATCTACGTGAATGCAACTGCTGCTGCTGCACGTCCAGAGATCAAAGCTTTCGTAAACTACTACTTGGAAAATGCGCCCAAATTGGTAAAAGAAGTGAAATATATTCCTCTAACAGCTGAAGACTACGCTGCTGTTAAATCACACTTCAAAACAATGAAGCCTGGTACAGGGTTCAATGGCACTCCAGAAGTTGGCGTTAAGATTAATGATCTAATTAACCGTATCAAGTAATTAAATGCGATCAATATTGGGGTGGCGTAAGCCGCCCCAATTGCTAGCAATTAAATCTCGCTGATAACTATTGTCAGCACATGTCATTAAGATTGATTGAGTTTTATAGCGACGATTCATCTGATCTAGAATAGAAAAGCATCCTTAAATATGGCCACTACCACGATGAATGAATTAGCAACCACGACCATCACTCCTCGTTTAGCGAAAAATATTCGCCGCAACATTAAAGAGCGTGTGATTGAATTCATTTTGATGTTAGCTGCACTTTCTGCAGTAGCTACAACATTAGGCATTGTTGCTATCTTATTAAACGAATCACTGGGTTTCTTTAAGACCGTTTCAGTGGTTGATTTCTTTACAGATACCCAATGGACGCCACTTTTTGAAGATGCGCACTTTGGCGTTATGCCCCTGATTGCTGGCACCTTAACGACTTCAGCAGTGGCTTTAATGGTTGCGATCCCAGTTGGCACAATTGGCGCAATTTACTTATCTGAATTTGCATCACACAAAGTACGCGAAACAGTTAAACCAATTCTTGAATTGTTGGTTGGTGTTCCAACTATTGTTTTTGGTTACTTCGCCTTATTCTTTGTCACCCCACTCCTGCAAGACGTGATTCCAACATTACCAGGCTTTAATATGCTTTCAGCAGGTTTGGTAATGGGTATTATGATTATCCCTTATATCAGCTCTGTGGCTGAAGATGCAATGCGCGCTGTGCCGATGAGCATGCGTGAAGGATCTTATGCAATGGGCGCTACACGCTTTCAAACGGCTTTACGTGTTGTTGCGCCTGCAGCCACTTCAGGCATTGTTGCCGCTTACATACTTGGTATTTCACGTGCGGTAGGCGAAACCATGGTGGTTGCGGTAGCAGCAGGCCAACAACCTAATCTAACATTTAACCCAATGGAAAGTGCTGCAACGATTACTGCTTACATTGTGCAAGTTGCACTAGGTGACTTGCCGTACGGAAGTATTGGTTATCAAAGCATTTTTGCAGTTGGCTTAGTACTGATGGTGATGACGCTATTTTTCAACATGCTTGGCCATTTGGTTCGCAAAAGATACCGCGAAGACTACTAAACCGTTTTGTTAAAAAAATCAAACACCCATAAAAACTGAGTAATCATATGACACAAGCATCTGTAATCAAAAACTTAACTGAAGTGCGCGCAATGATTAAGCGCCATAAAGCCAATGATTATATTTTTTCAGTTATTGGTATCATCGCGCTAATGATAGGCTTGTTAACACTACTGACGCTATTTATTGACTTGATTTACGATGGTAGCACACGTTTTAACTTACAATTTTTAAGCGAATACCCTTCACGCCGTGCTGCGCAAGCTGGATTGTTATCAGCTTGGGTCGGCTCTACTTTAGTCATGATCATTACTTTCCTCACTGCCGTACCTATGGGTGTTGCAGCGGGCTTATACCTAGAAGAGTACGCGCCTAAAAATTGGTTTTTAGACATTATTGAAATTAATGTCTCTAACTTAGCAGGGGTGCCGTCGATTGTTTACGGCTTACTTGCTTTGGGTTTGTTTGTTTATGGCTTAGGATTGGGCCAAAGTATTTTGACTGCTGGCTTAACGCTAGGCTTATTGATTATGCCAATTGTGATTGTTTCAACCCGTGAGTCTATTCGTGCGATTCCTGTGGCGATTCGTGAAGCGGCTTATGCGGTTGGCGCGACCAAGTGGCAAGTAGTTTATGATCATGTATTGAAGTATTCATACGGTGGAGTTTTGACCGGCATCATTATTGGCATGGCGCGCGCACTAGGCGAAACAGCTCCAATTATTACGATTGGCGCACTGACCTTTATCGCGTTCTTACCACCATCACCGATTACATCTGAACCGCCATACTTGAATTTTGAATGGCTAAGTTCTGGCTTTACTGTACTCCCAATTCAAATGTTCAACTGGTTATCGCGCCCGGACCATGCCTTCCATGTCAATGCCGCAGCCACTGGCGCGATCATTATTATTGTGACATTACTGATGAATGGTTATGCGATTCGTTTACGTTACAAGATTCGTCAAAGCATTAAGTGGTAACACTCTAAATTTAATCAAAACAATATTAAACCCATTAGCAGGAAATTTATTATGGTCACGACGACAACACCGATTAAAGCTGAAGCACGTGATTTAGACTTTTATTACAGCACCGGGATGAAGGCGCTAAAAAGTGTCTCAATGCCGTTGTACGAAAAGAAAATCACTGCGCTTATTGGCCCTTCAGGCTGTGGTAAATCAACATTTTTGCGTTGCTTCAACCGTATGCATGATCTGTATCCTGGCAATAAGTATGACGGTGATATCGTTATGCATCCAGACAATACAAACATATTGGCTGATGGTGTAGACCCCATTGAAGTTCGTATGCGTATCAGCATGGTGTTCCAAAAACCTAATCCATTTCCTAAATCAATTTACGAAAACGTCGCTTATGGCTTACGTGTTCGTGGTGAGAAGAATAAACGCGTCATAGATGACAAAGTGGAAGAGGCGCTCAGAGGGGCTGCGATTTGGAATGAGGTGAAAGATCGTCTTGATGATTTAGCATTCAACTTGTCAGGCGGCCAACAACAGCGTTTATGTATCGCACGTGCTTTAGCAACTGATCCTGAAATTATGTTGTTTGACGAGCCAACATCAGCACTTGACCCAATTGCAACTGCGAACATTGAGGAGTTGATGTCCGAGCTTAAAGATAAATTAACTATTCTAGTGGTAACGCACAATATGCAACAAGCGGCGCGCGTATCAGACTATACCGCTTATATGTATCTTGGCGAGATGATGGAATTTGGTGAGACAGACGCTATTTTTACTAAACCAACACGTAAAGAAACTGAAGATTACATCACTGGTAAATTCGGTTAATTAGTTCATCAATTAAACGAAATAAAAAAAGCTGGTCGATTAAATATGGGTGCCAGCTTTTTTATTGCCTAAAATTATCTAAATGGATGTGGTGACATCCGTATAGAAATTAATCATGCGTTCTGCTTGCGCTTTATCAGTCCAGCGTGTTTTTGCATAATGATAACCAGCTTTACCTAGCGCATCACGACGTGCTTTATCACTTAATACGGCATGCACCTTATCCGCAAAAATCACTTCGTCATGCGGGGCAATTAAAGCGCCCTCGCCATCAATGAGTATCGACTTAGTGCCTAATTCAGCAATAGCAACGACCGGCGTTGCTTGTGCCATTGCTTCTAATAAGACTAGGCCTTGCGTTTCGCTCATTGAAGAAAATACAAAGACATCAGCACTTTGGTAACAGGCATTCAGCTGGGTATTGCGGTCTAAATAGCCAATAAACTTAACGTTATCTTGAAGATTAAGCTCTTTACTTAAAGCATGAAGGCTATTCTCAGCAGGGCCTTCGCCAGCAACTACCAATAATGCATTAGGCTGTTTTTTAATTAAATCAACCCACATACGGAGCAAGAAACCGATATTCTTTTCAAATGCAACACGGCCAACAAACAGGCCCATCGGCCTATCAGCGGCAATCCCATAGTTTTCTCTAAATGCTGCGCCATCAGCTTTAGCAAAGCTATGTGCTTGCAGCCCAGTGGGCACAACCTCTGCTTTAGATTTCACGCCATACTGACGCAAGACATCCAGCATAGGCTGAGACGGCGCAACAATCGCATCCACGGCGTTACATTGGCTGCGTGAAATAAAGCGCGCAATGCCTTTTGCAATGCCTTTGGGGATGAACGGTAGATAGTGATGCAAGTAATCTTCGAAGAAGGTGTGATAAGTTTCAACAGAAGGCACATCTAATAAGAGCGCTAACTTAAGTCCCAGATAATGTGCCACAAATGGCGTGTGAATATGCACGATGTCATATTCTTCATTGCGAAGGGACATTAAGCCGTCCAAGGCCACGCCGTATTTCATGAGCTTATCTTCTGGATCGAAGTAAATGCTTCGCGCTGGGATCCGTTTAATCCAAGCCTCGTCTTCAGTCTGCACGCCATACTCAGGCGCAATCAAATGCACGACATGGCCCATGTCTTTCATTTGCTTTACAAAGGTTTTGATAGAGGTAGAAACACCGTTTATGCGCGGGAAATAAACATCAGAGATAAATAGGATTTTCAATGCTACGGCCTTAGTAATGGCGCCAGGATGACGGTCGCTAACTAGGTGATGTTAGCGACGCTTTGTGACAGTTATATGAAATGTCACAATTCTTTTAAAAAGCAGGGAAAAGCACCAATGACCAAACAACAACAAGGTTCAACAAGCTTAAAAGTACGGCTGCACTACCAATGTCTTTAGCCCGCTTTGCAAGTAAATGATGATCTAATGAAATACGGTCAACGGTTGCTTCAACAGATGAATTGAGTAGCTCAACAATCACCACCAAGAACACACAGGCAATCATCACGGCACGCTCCATCCCAGTGTGGCCTAAATATGCGGCTAAAGGAATTAACACCAAGGCTAAACGCAGTTCTTGTCTAAAGGCATCTTCATTTTTGTAGGCGGCAGACAAGCCTTGCATTGAATAGCCAAATCCATTAATTAAGCGACGTAAGCCTGTTTTTCCTTTGAATGGACTTTCCATAACTTCCTCTATATTGAGATGTAAAACTTGGCGTGCAGTATAGCAAACAAGTCGCAATGAAATTCTTTGTCATCATAGCATCATCAAATCTTCACACTACTTTAACGTGAGCAGGGCAAATTGCATACTCATGAAAAAGCAACTATATAAGCTATGTTGGATTCTTCCAATTATCCTTTATACAGCTGATGCAAATGCATGGGGCTTAATGACTCACCTCTATTTTGCACACTCCCTACTCTGGGCAATGCCCGCTCTGGACCCAAGACTTAGAAAAGCAGTTCAAAATTTTCCTGATTTAGTAATGGCGGGCGCTTGTTTGCCTGACCTTGCAATCATCTCTAAAAACTTTCAAAGCTCTCATGATTGGCAACACGCCCACAATTTATTAGCACGTGCAGAGTCTGAAGAGGAGTTGGCTATTGCAATTGGTTATGCGAGTCATCTATATGTAGATGTCATTGCCCACAATCACTTTGTGCCTGCACATGAAGAAATGTGGACAGACAATGGCATGGTGGCGCATATCGCTTCAGAATGGGCGATGGACGCACATTTGGAGCCTTTATTACATACATCTCCAAGCAAGCTTATCAACAAGCATAAGCGCATGCTATGTGAATTTCTTCATACAGAGTTTTCATGCTCGTTTAATGAAACTAAAAAGGCACTAACGAACTTAAGTTTTTGGGATGGATTACTTCGCACAGTTAAGATTCCGCATATGATTTACTTAAGCATCCGGATTATTGATAGGCGTGTGTTCAAACATTTTGTTTATTACATAGCAAAAACACAAACTGCAATTGGTGATATTGGTGTCGTTTTGACTGGAGAACGCCCAGCATGGAAGGCTGAGTTGCTTCATATGAATGATACACAATTGAGCGCATGGCGTTTAGCATGCTTGGGAGATTTGGCACTACTTCATCCAGCACCAATCAGTTACTTCGTTCCAAACAATTGAACAGCTTAAAAAGCTAGTTATAACAAGATAAATAACGCTGCGATAAGACCACCTATTGAAGCGCCTGCTATGACATCACTTGGGTAATGTAAGCCAAGCACAACGCGAGATAGCCCAACCAACGCAGTGAATGGTAAAAGTAAAACCGCTAACTGTGGATAGTAAAACAAACCTACCCCACAAAAAGCCACGGCGTGTAAGGTGTGGCCTGAAGGAAAACTAAAACGATCCAAAGGACGACCGGTTAACCAAATATCTTGGTGCACTTCATAAGGACGTGGGCGTAAAGTTTTACCTTTAATCCATTTATAAAACAATGTGCCCGTTAAACCAGCTAATGCCATATGAAGTACTGGCTCGTATGAGGACGGGCCTTGCGTCAGCATAATCCCAAGCATCACTGTGTACCAAAATGCACCATCACCTAATCGGCTAATCAATCTAAAGAAAATACGCACTGCTCGGTAGTGGCTTGTCTTATTCACGCTAATACAAAGCGCACTGTCCCAAGCGAGAAAGCGATTTCTATACATAGCTAATTTATAAGGCATGATGGCTCCAAGGCGTTTTCATGCCGCTATAGTGACAAGCAATTATGACAATTTGATGAAGAATGAAAACTTGAAATGAAAAAACCCCAGTCATGACTGACTAGGGTTTTGTATAAAGAGTCTGGCGGTGACCTACTTTCGCATGCACGAAGCATACTATCATTGGCGCAGAATCGTTTCACGGCCCTGTTCGAGATGGGAAGGGGTGGTTCCAATTCGCTATGGCCGCCAGACATAACCAAGATTGTCTGACTGCGCAGA
>CAMCTR010000046.1 GCA_945878605.1 Candidatus Methylopumilus universalis
AGCAAAGCAAGCGAAATAATATGACATGGGGCTTGGGGAGTGAAATTAAACTGCAGCCTAACTTGCTGGGCATTACTGAGATATATGGGGTCGACAGAAGCAATCCATATGTACAAGTAGGGTTTCGCTATTCAGTGATTCCAAACCTGTTTCAGGTTGACAGCACCTACGGTCAACAAATTAATGGGGATTCAGAACTAAAATGGATTTCATTTGGCGTGAGATACACGCCAGACAAACTTTTTTAAGTTAAAGCTCACGCACTTTATTTAAGGCTTGTTCAAGACGATCCACACCAAATACTTGCATGCCTTTAATGGGCTGTTTAGGCGCATTAGCTTTGGGCACAATGGCATGGGTAAAGCCCAGCTTAGCAGCTTCTTTCAATCGCTCTTGACCGCGTTGCACAGGGCGTACTTCTCCAGCCAAGCCAACTTCACCAAAAACGATCAATTTATTATTTAATGCTTTGTTTTTTAATGAAGAAACGATAGATAAAAGCACCGCCAAATCAACCGCTGGTTCGCTGATTTTTACCCCACCCACCGCATTTACAAACACGTCCTGGTCAAAGCAAGCAACGCCCGCATGTCGGTGTAAAACCGCCAATAACATTGCCAAACGGTTTTGTTCTAACCCCACACATAAACGCTTAGGGTTGGGCGCATGGGCCTCATCCACCAAAGCTTGTACTTCAACTAACAAAGGTCGAGTACCCTCCTGAGTCACGGTAATACAAGAGCCCGCTACTTCTTCAGCATGGTGTGAAAGAAATAATGCAGATGGATTGCTAACTTCGCGCAAACCCTTTTCGGTCATCGCGAACACGCCAAGCTCATTGACTGCCCCAAAGCGGTTTTTGAAAGCACGAATCAATCTAAAGCTTGAATTGGGGTCGCCCTCAAAATAAAGCACAGTATCGACAATATGCTCAAGCACGCGCGGACCAGCAAGCGAGCCTTCTTTGGTCACGTGACCAACTAAAATCACACTTATACCAAGCTGCTTGGCAGCACGCGTTAATTGGGCTGAACATTCACGCACTTGCGCTACCGAACCTGGCGCCGACTGTAAGGCTTCGGAATAAACGGTTTGAATAGAATCAATCACCGCCACATCTGGCTTGTGAACTTGCAATGTAGCGACGATTTTTTCGAGATTAATTTCAGCGAGTAAATCTAAAGGCGAGGCATCCAAGCCTAAGCGTTTAGCGCGCATGGCAATTTGCTGTGCAGACTCTTCACCGCTGATATAAAGCGTTTTGCTCTTATTGCCTAAATGGCAAAGCGTTTGGAGCAACAAGGTTGATTTACCAATACCAGGGTCGCCACCAATAAGTACTACGCCACCAGGCACAAGACCACCGCCCAATACACGATCAAACTCAGCAATGCCTGTGGCTTGACGAGGCGTTTCAGCCGCTTCAATCTCTTGTAATTTCTGAATAGTACTAGCAGCAGCTAAAGGTGCGAAACGGCTTGCGCTTGAAGTTTCAGCAATGGATTCAACCAAGGTATTCCATGCCATACAGCTTGGACATTGACCTTGCCACTTAGAAGATAGGCCGCCACATTCAGTACAGCTATAAACGGTTTTTGCTTTAGCCATTATGCGATTGCCTTGACTGGAACGCGAGGCGCAACGGCACAAAGTAGCTCATAGCTAATCGTCCCCGCAGAATGGGCTACATCATCTACTGAGACTATATTGCCCCACATCTCAACAGCCGTTCCAATTTCAGCTTCTGAAATAGCGGTGATATCTACAAATAACATATCCATAGAAACGCGCCCTAAGGTCTGGGTAAGTTTGCCAGCAACAACAATAGGTGTGCCATTTGGTGCATGACGCGGATAACCATCGGCGTAACCGCATGCAACAATGCCTATTTGCGTTTTTTTGGTAGCTGTGAAGCGATGACCATAACCCAAGCTTTCGCCCACCTCTAGTTTCTGCACCGAGATAATTTCGCTAGTGAATTGCATCACCGGTTTTAAATCAAAGCCAGCCGCTGACTCTTCTGAAATAGGCGATGTGCCATAGAGCATAATCCCTGCGCGCACCCAATCAGCATGGGCTTCTGGGAAACGTAACAAAGCAGCTGAATTAGCTAGAGAGTGAGGATGTTGATGCGATTGGGTTGCCTGCTTAAACACTGCTAATGATTTTGCGATGCCTAGCGATTCATCTGCAGTCGCAAAATGTGCCATCAAGGTTATGTCAGCCACGTTTTTACAGACTTTAAGTCTTGCCAATATAGACTCAAAATCTTGCGGCTTAAAGCCTAGGCGATTCATACCTGTATTCATTTTAAAATGAATGGCGATAGGTGCAGCGAGATTTGCACTTTCAAGCATTTCAACTTGCTTATGAGAGTGCACAACGATGCTAATGCCCTGTTCTGAAATGACAGGCAGTTCATCTACAGAGAAAAAGCCTTCAAGCATCAAAATGGTTTGCTTGTAACCTGCCGCCCTTAAAGTTAAAGCTTCGTCCAAACCAAGAATAGCAAAGCCATCAGCCGCTTTTAATCCTTTAGCCGCATTGAGTAAGCCATGCCCATAGCCGTTGGCTTTAACTACCGCCATCACTTTAGAATGCGGTGTTTTGGATTTAGCGACAGCTAAGTTGTGTTCTAAAGCACTAAGACTAATGGTGGCTTGTATCGGGCGCATAGCAGTGATTAGTAATCGTCACCCATGTGTGCGTTACCTGATGAGAAATTCTCAAAACGCGTATGTTGACCCAAGAATGTCAAGCGAACCCGACCAATTGGGCCGTTACGCTGTTTAGCGATGATAATTTCTGCCGTGCCTTTATCTTCAGAGTCTGGGTTATAAACCTCATCACGATAGATAAATAAGATTAAATCGGCATCTTGCTCAATCGCGCCAGACTCACGTAAATCAGACATCACAGGGCGTTTGTCAGGACGTTGCTCCACACTTCGATTTAACTGTGAAAGCGCTACGACTGGCACTTCAAGCTCTTTAGCAAGTGATTTAAGTGAGCGCGAGATTTCAGAAATTTCAGTGGCTCGATTTTCACTGGCGCGACCAGAGTTACCCGACATCAATTGCAAGTAATCGACAACGATTAAGCCTAAGCCACCAGTTTGTCGACTCAAACGACGTGCGCGGGCACGAACGTCGAATGAGCTTAAGCCTGCCCCCTCATCAATAAAAATAGGTGCATCATTAAGCTTGCCTAAAGCTGTTGTAAGCCTTGTCCAATCTTCATCTTCTAAATTACCGTTCCGCATGCGATGTTGATCCAAGCGCCCTACAGAACCAATCATACGAGTAGCAAGCTGCGTTGCGCCCATTTCCATTGAAAATACAGCCACCGCTTTTTTACTATCTAAAGCCACATTTTCAGCAATATTGAGTGAGAAAGCCGTTTTACCCATAGAAGGACGACCCGCTACAATAATCAAATCACCAGGCTGGAAGCCTGATGTTTTATCATCAAGGTCATCAAAGCCTGTTGGAATACCTGTCACGCTGCCTTGGTTTTCACGTTGATATAGAAAATCAATACGGTCAGCCACTTGTGGAAGCAATGTTTGAATATTCACAAAGCCTTGTGAGCTGCGATTACCGCCTTCGGCGATTTGGAAAATCTTGGCTTCTGCTTCATCCAGCAGTTGCTTAGCTTCACGCCCTTGCGGGTTATAAGCGCTTTCGGCAATCGCAGAACCTACTTCCACCAACTTGCGCATAATCGAGCGCTCACGCACGATTTCAGCATAGCGGCGAATATTCGCTGCAGTTGGCGTGTTCTGTGCCAAAGCCCCTAAATAAGCAATTCCACCAATACTTGAAAGTTCAGCAGAGTTTTCTAATGATTCAGCAACGGTCACGATATCTGCTGGACGGTTTTGCTCAATCAGTTTTGCAATGTGGGTATAAATTAAACGGTGGTCATGACGATAGAAATCAGCTTGATTAAGAATATCTGCGATTCTATCAAGCGCCTCATTCTCAAGAAGCAAGCCACCGAGCACAGACTGCTCTGCTTCTACCGAGTTAGGAGGGAGTTTTAACGATTCTAATGAGTCTTCAGCCATAGCAACATTATAAACTGAAACATGATCGCTTAAGACCGCTAGAAAAACAAAAAACGGGCAATAAAAAAGGCTACCGAAGTAGCCTTTGAATATTAAGTAGTAAGCTTAATTGATTGCTTATGCTTCGCCCAATACTGACACAGTGATATCAACTACTACGTCATGGTGCAATGCAATGCTCACAGAGTGATCACCAACAGCCTTCAATGGGCCAACTGGTAAACGCACTTCTGACTTAGCCACTTCAAAACCAGCAGCCGTCAACGCTTCAGCGATGTCGCCGTTGCCAACTGAACCGAATAGACGTCCGTCAACACCGGCTTTTTGAGTTACTTGTAGCAAGTAACCTGCAAGTTTTTCGCCACGTTTAGCAGCTGCAGCCAACAAATCAGCTTGTTGTTTTTCAAGAATCGCACGACGCTCAGCAAATTCAGCTTTGTTAGCTTCAGTTGCACGTTTTGCTTTACCTTGTGGGATTAAGAAGTTACGGCCGTAACCATCTTTAACTTTAACGATATCGCCAAGGTTGCCCAAGTTCACTACTTTTTCTAATAAGATAATTTGCATGGTTTTTCCCCTTAGTGCTTATCAGTGTATGGCAACAAAGCTAGGAAACGCGCGCGCTTCACAGCTGATGTCAACTGACGTTGGTATTTTGCTTTTGTACCAGTAATACGTGCAGGAATAATCTTGCCGTTTTCTGTAATGAAATCTTTTAGTAGATCTACGTCTTTGTAATCTACTTCTTTAATGCCCTCTGCTGAAAAACGGCAGTAGCGGCGGCGTTTGAACATATCACGTGCCATGTTAGTAATCCTTTAAATATTTATTTAGCTATTTTTAAATAGCATCTAATGTATTGATGTGCATGACCAGTTGTGTGCTTTTCAGGCTGCGTTTAGCAAGAAAACCAGAGGCTTTAACAAACGCTCCAACTTTAATGCTTTGTGCCGTTTCTGCCAAAGGTCCCATGACCATCGCATTAACATCACATTCAACCCTACGTTGCATCCCTGCTTCAACTTGTTCAGAGAGATGCCGCAATACAAAACTCAACAACGGTATACCTGCTGGTGTGTAGCGAAGTGTTTCAATTTGAATGACTTCAGCCTCTATGACTAATAAATTAGTCTCCAGCATTGTGCGACTCACTTAAACAGTGGCTGCCTCAGCAACAGGAGCAGCAGCTGCCACTTCATCACGACCCAATACTGACTTAGATTTTTCTTCTTTCATCATTGGTGATGGAGCAACAACAGCTTCTTTAGTCGCCATTGTTAGGTGGCGCAACACCGCATCATTAAATTTAAATGCGTGTTCAAGCTCGTCTAACACGAATTGATTACATTCAATATTCATGAGCACGTAATGCGCTTTGTGGATTTTTTGGATTGGGTAAGCCATTTGACGACGACCCCAGTCTTCAAGACGGTGCATAGCGCCGCCATTTGAAGTCACGAGTGCGCGATAACGTTCGATCATCGCAGGCACTTGCTCGCTTTGGTCCGGATGGACGATAAATACTACTTCATAATGCCGCATGTAAACTCCTTTTGGATTAAAAGGCTCCTGCACAGCGAAACAGTGAGCCAAGGTGGAAAGGTCGCGATTATATAGAAAACCTAGCGCGAATGCTAGCTTCTTTTAAAAATCAAATCACGCTCCTTGTTAATCGTCATATTTAATATACTTAAATCGTGCGTCATCGTTAGGTGTACCTTCTAAAGCACTAACCTTGCCTTGCGCCGAGGCTTCTTGGGAAGGCTTCCAACTCACTACCGATTCAATCTTGGACGCTAGCTCAAAGTCCTTATCCGTTATCCCTTTAGCACTATGCGTGCACAACTTAACCACCACAAACGCGTAAGAAACCGTTAAATCAGGATGGTGCCAGGCAGCTTCAGCCAAGTGTCCAACGGTATTGACCACCATCAACGTGGCTTTCCATCCGCTTGTTTTGTATTTGCGGCGTATCCAGCCCTCCTCATAAAACCAATGGGGTAAATCAGTGGCGAGTTTAGTCTGAATCTCTGAATCAGAATAAACGTGCGCCTGCGTATTTTCTTTATCTACCAAATCGCTCATGTTAACTCCCTGCAACAATCTCAACACCCATCATCGGTCTAAATTGATGCGTCATTGATTGATTAATATTAATAAATTCATTTTTGCTCACCAACCATGTTTTAAAGGGCTTTTGAGCTATAAATGAGTCGAAATAGGGATCTACAGCACCCTCAAACATCAAGTCCTTAACATCGACTGTTTCAGCGCCCTTCACATCCATCGACTTAACAACCAAAAGATGCTCTGCATTAAGCTTAGCTGCTAACCATGCAGCCAAACTATCCGAAGTTAAATCCCAATTCATGGGTAAATCTCTATCTGCCAGCACCATCAGAGAAGGTTTCCAAACGACCGCACGATGTTGCCAACCACACTCTGCAATCTCTAGCTCACTGGATGCCATGACCAAATCCGCATTCAATCCTGTCATCAATGTTGCATATTGATCCATTGCTAATACTGCCATTTGGTGAGCAGTTGCGTCATCGATGCCGGTTTTAGCTTGCGCATCACGAACAGCATCGGCAAATATACCTCCGCCAGGCACAATCACGACTTTACCATCGCCAAATTGAGTTAGCGCATCTAGCCATCCTATAAGCGCTGGTGTTCCCATCAAACTGCCACCTAGCTTCACCACCCACATCAGGATTTGCTTGCTTTCAAACTAACATCACCACCAAAGCGGGCGATTAACTCGAGCATGGATGATGCTTTATCCAATGTTTCGCGATATTCTTTCGCCAGCTCAGAATCAGCCACTACTCCGCCACCGGCATAAAAGCGAATTTCATTATGCGAATAAACGGCAGTCCGAATCGCAATATTGGTATCCATATTGCCATCAAAGCCGATGTAGCCAATTGCACCGCAATAAAGCCCCCTGCGATTAGGCTCTAACTCTTCGATAATCTCCATCGAGCGCAATTTAGGCGCCCCAGTAATCGAACCGCCCGGAAAGCAGGCGCGAAGTAAATCAATCGCTGTTTTATCTTCCGCTAACTTTCCCGTTACCGTACTCACCAAATGATGGACGTTTGCAAAGCTTTCCAATGCAAACAACTTATCAGCGCGCACGCTACCCGTTTCGCACACTTTGCTAATGTCGTTACGCAATAAATCTACAATCATTAAGTTTTCAGCGCGGTCTTTAGGGCTGCGTTGCAAATCATTTGCGTTACTCGCATCCTCGACTGCATTATCTGAGCGAGGCCTTGTGCCTTTAATTGGACGCGTTTCGACATGCTTGCCATGTACCTGCAAAAAGCGCTCTGGCGAGGCAGAGAGCACTTGCAATGACGATTGACCATCAGCCAAATTCATGTAACTCATAAAAGGTGCAGGGCTAATTTCACGCAAAGCAAGATAGGCTGACCAAGCATCGCCTTGCGCCTGAGCAGAGAAACGCTGCGCTAAGTTCACTTGGTAACAATCGCCCTCGTGGATGTAATGCTTAACGCGATTAAATGCGGCGCTATAGTGGCTGTAGTCCATATTAGACTGTAATGCAGAGTTGATTTTAAATTCAGCTTGGGGTGCTGGCTTGAGAGGCGCATCAAATATGGCGCACAGGCTAGGCCAAGCTGTTACGGTTTTAACATTCATACCATGTGAAACCAAATAAGCATGCCGCAAGTGATGATCAACCACCAGTGCCCAGTCGTAAATACCCACCATCATTAGTGGCATATTTTCAGCATCTAGCGATGCTGAAGGCAAATGCTCAACTCGGCGCGCCAAATCATAGGCAAAGTAGCCAATCGCACCGCCCTCAAATGGCAACTCTGTTTTTGCAATGTGGTAAGGCGCAAGCGTATCTTTTAAGAGCTTGAATGGATCACTTTTACTTAAGCGCTCACCATTAGCATCAATAATCACAGTCTGCTCACCGTTGGTCACTAAGCGTACAAAGGGATTTGCTACCATGATGTCGTAACGGCCAAAATGGCTTGTTGGCTGTCCGCTATCCAAAAATATCGCCCAAGGCCAATCTGCAATTTTTGCAAAAAGCGCGGCACTGTTGGACTGATATGGAATTTCCTGTTTTAGCATATTTTTGTGAGTTAACATACTTCGTGTTTTAACTTATATTACCTTTAGACAAGCTTGCGACAGCCACTGCTGGCAGACAAACGCTTGCCCAATGCGCCGCTTCATTGGACGTATTAATCAAAGTCTCTACATCCAAGTATGGTTTATTCATCTGGTCCGCCAGCGCTCGCACCAAAAAGCGACCCACGCCAGCGCCAACCAACGGTACATCCTGATTAATCTGCAAATGACCTAACGTTTCTTGCAAGCGCATGACCTGAGCTTTTCTAAATTCAAATGCCAATCTTTTCCATGCGCTGATGTCTGCATCTTCAACATCATGACCTATCATTCTAGCTAGGCGGCGCGCACTTTCATGCTCAGTTTTTCCAGCACCATCGGCAGTATCCGCCATATCATCTTCAAGGACCAAATCACCTGTTAAGCGATACACATCAGCTGTTGTTGCAAAATGCTCTGCCGCAACATTCACCAAATGACCATCAAAGCTCACCTTCTGACAAAGCGCCATCAATGGCGTTCGCACAACGCCAGCATATATCAATTCATCAAAGCGCATGCGCTGTGCATCGGTAAATCCTTGCGAAGCCACCAAGCCATCTTTGATTAAGATTAAATCAGAAGTTGTGCTACCAATATCAACCAACACTGCTTGGTTGATTAATTTGGCAATCAGGCTAGCACTCGCATGCCAATTCGCTGAGGCAATAGAATCTGTGAATAAAGGCACTTTCGATGCATTCAAAAAACCTTGCTTGGCCGAATAGAATAGTACCTCGCCATTTAAGTTTTCAGCTATAAACTGTGTTATTTGCAAAACGCCGGCACGGCGATTAGGAAAAATATCAACTAACTCGCCTGTCATGGTGACCACGTGTCGTTGTGGGATACTTTTTAATTGTACAAGCACTTGCGCCAAAGCTCGCTCTAGCTCTGCCATGCCACGCCATAGTGGGCAAGGCACTTGATAAACTTCGAGCACCTCGCCAGCAGCCAAAACTAAGGCGGCCTTTAAATGCGCACCGCCAACATCCCAGCCAAGAGTAGCATCTAATTTAATTTGTGATGGCTGCGGCATTAAGTGAAATTTCAACCTTTTGATGGGTAATAACAGGCATTATGAACGCCTCATTATAAAATAAGTTAAGTAGCATCTGTGCTGGATTACAGCCACAGGCTTGGTGTAAAGCCACATAAGAAGTTGTCAACCTAGGGTTTACTTCTAACACAAAATACTCGTCCTGATACACAATTAAATCTACGCCTACATAGCCTGCCAAATCAGGCATGGCTTGAGCAATTTTTTGGGCAAGCGTGTTAAATGCCTCTCTGTATTCATCCATGCCATTCATCACACCACCGTGATATGAAACCTCTTGACCTGCAATCTGAATATTCTGACGATTACAGCTTAAGAGATAGGCTTTGCCTTTTTTGCAAAGCATAGAAAAACTCGTCGCATCCCCTATTTGATAAGGCTGAACAAGATGCGTATGTTCACGACCTTTTAACCAAGCTTGCAAAGACACTACATCTTCAAAATAAGCCATATCATCACAACCAGCACCAACTCTAGGTTTAGCGACATAAGGGCCTTGCAAGGGGTTCGGCAAGTTATTAGCCAAGTAAGTGTCTAGCGTCGAAATGTGATGCGAGATAAAGGATTGGTAAGTAGTCCATTTATTCCCAGCCAACTTAATGGCAGATGTTCCACTTCCCAGAACCACTTTATTTAGCTTCTCAGCAAGCCGAGTAAGCCTTTCAAGCACTCCATTTGTTTCAGGCGCAATGAGTAAAACAGCGTCAGAAGCGTCAATATGCTGCTCCCATAGCACCCAAACGTCTTGTGTTACATCGATCATGAGCACTTGATGCGCTTCAAATGGCGCAGATAGCCTTTGATCACAGGTCATTAATATTTCAATACCAGGAATTTGAGCGAAATCACGCAAGGCGGCATCCCGCATCATCGATCCCTCAACCAATAAGGACGGGGGCAAAGGCTCACGGTATAATCCACCACCCGTGATAAATTCGCAGATAAAAATTTTCAAATGAAAATCATTCCCGTGCTTGATTTAATGAATGGCCAAGTAGTCCATGCCAAACATGGAAATCGGGATAAATACGTCCCGATTAAATCGGTATTAACGGACTCAAGTGAACCGCTGGCGGTCGTAAAAGCTTTGTTTGCATTATACCCATTCAA
>CAMCTR010000047.1 GCA_945878605.1 Candidatus Methylopumilus universalis
GACAGTTGATCTGCGGTTGTTAATGTTGGCACCGCATCTGCAAATTGATTAAGCGCCATTTGAGCGCGCGCTTTGCATAAAACGACTTCGCGGTTCTTGGGGTTTTTCTTGAATAATTGATTAGATAAATCTAAAGCTTTTTCTGGCGTTCCACTTTTTATCAATTGATTACAATCAGCTATTTTTTTATTAAGCTCAGTATTATCCGCAAACGTCAGGGTGCTAAACAAGGCTGACAATAAAAAGCTAAGGCATAGAAAACTAATAGATAATAATCGCATTCGATAAACCCTTAAATTTTAACAACTATTTTTTTGACAACATTTTTAACAAATCAGTTTCATCAATCACACTGACTCCAAGCTCTTGCGCCTTGGTAAGCTTGCTACCTGCATCCGCACCAGCAATCACGAAGTCCGTTTTTTTAGAAACACTGCCGCTTACCTTGCCACCTGCATTCTCAATCAACGCTTTAGCATCTTCGCGCCCTAGCGTCGGCAACGTTCCTGTCAGCACAAAGGTCTTGGCCATGAAAATACCGGTTTTAGATTGCGCGATTACCGAATCCCAATGGATGCCAGCCCCGCCTTGATCTGCAGGTGCAATGAGATTATTAATCATTTCTCGGTTATACGCTTCAGCAAAAAAGTTAACAATAGACTCCGCCACAATCGGCCCCACATCAGGCACTTGTTGCAACTGCTCGATATCAGAATTTTGAATGGCTTCAACATTACCAAAGTAGCGCGCCAAGTCTTTTGCTGTAGCCTCACCGACATTACGTATACCTAAGGCATAAATAAAGCGGGCTAACGTCGTCTTTTTGCTTTGCGTTAGGGCATCGATAATGTTTTGCGCTGACTTTTCTGCCATGCGATCCAAATTGGCGAGCGTATGAAAATCTAAACGGTAGATATCAGCAAGGTTATTTGCCAAGTTGCTATCAACGAGTTGCTCTACCAATTTATCGCCAAAGCCTTCAATGTCCATCGCTTTGCGTGATGCAAAATGAATCATGGCTTGTTTACGCTGGGCTGCGCAGAATATTCCGCCTGTGCATCGCGCCACCGCTTCGTCTTCTTGTTTTTTGATATGCGAGCCACAAACAGGGCATTCGGTCGGCATCGTAAACAGCAAGGCACTAGTTGGGCGCTTATCTAACACAACACTAACCACTTCCGGAATAACGTCCCCTGCTCTTCTAATGCTCACGGTGTCGCCAATACGGACATCTTTACGGCGCATTTCATCTTCGTTATGCAGCGTTGCATTGGTAACGGTCACGCCACCAACAAACACAGGCTTAAGCCTTGCAAGAGGTGTAATGGCACCAGTGCGCCCAACCTGCACATCAATCCCTTTTACAATGGTGAGTGCCTCTTCCGCTGGAAATTTGTGTGCAATGGCCCAGCGCGGCGCTCTTGAGACAAAACCTAACTCAGCTTGGTGCGCTAAAGCGTTTACCTTGTAAACAACGCCATCAATATCAAATGGCAAGTTGGATCGTTGAGCGCCAACTTTCTCATAAAAACGTAAAAGTCCTTCAGCGCCCTTCACTACTGCTCGCAGATTGCTGACAGGCAAACGTAAGCTTTCTAAATAGGCCATGCAAGCGCTGTGCGTGCTTAACTCTGGCACACCGTCATTAGCCCCTAAACCATAAGCAAAAAACGATAATGGCCTTGTTGCTGTAATGTTTGAGTCTAACTGTCTCAGGCTTCCAGCCGCTGCATTACGTGGATTTGCGAAAACTTTATCGCCACGCGCCTCTTGCTGCTGATTAAGCGCATCAAAGTCAGCTTTAAACATCAATACTTCACCACGCACTTCAAGCAGTTTGGGCGGATTTTGAATATTCAGTCGCTGAGGAATACTACGGATTGTTTTGAGATTGTGTGTCACGTCTTCGCCTGTGTAGCCGTCTCCACGTGTCGCACCTTGAGTAAAAATGCCATTTTCATAAGTGAGCGTAATGGCAACACCATCAAACTTAGGCTCTACAGCGTATTCAACTTGGTTTAAGCCTAAACCTTCACGGATGCGCTTATCGAAGCTCTTGAGCTCATCATCACCAAATGCATTATTGAGGGAAAGCATGGCAACGCGATGCGTGATACTGCTAAAAGCCTTCACTGGCGAACCGCCAACACGTTGAGTTGGTGAGTCAGGCGTGACTAAATCAGGGCGTTTAGCCTCAAGAGATTGAAGCTCGCGGAATAGGCCGTCGTATTCGTTATCAGAAACGCTAGGGGTATCTTGGACGTAATATTGAAAGTCATACAAACCAATTAAATCTCGAATCTCGGCAATACGAACCTCTTCTGCAGGCTTTACAGTTGAGGGTTCTTCTCTAAATAGTCCATATTGCAAAGGCGATTGATGATCTGCGGACATAATGAAAAACTACACGAACAAACGAAGCGCAACAGGACTGCCGGGCGCAATACCTTTAACCGTCATCTGCACTTGTATCAATTTGAGTTGCTGCCTAATCTTTTCAATTTTAGCGTCGTTTAATTCGCGCTGATGATCATCCACAAGCGTTGCAGATAACGAATGCCCCATGCTTTTAGCCATAAGCACCATACTATTAAAGGTTTCAGTGCAGCTTTCAGTGAGCGCGATTTCCAATTGGAAAGTCACACCTTTTAAGGCAACTGACTTCAACATTTCCGAACTAAATGGGTTGTTTTCCATATTAATGACTTTAAATGATGATTGCCCACTCTTAGATTGAGCATAAAAAGCGCCATCTTCTTTCATGGTCAGTCCGTTCGCTTCCGCAAGTCCTCTGAATTTCGTTCCAGTAAATCGGCCACCTGTCCCATTTATGAGATGTAAGCCAACTACTTGATCGACCTCCAAACAAAATGCGTCTAAAGACTGAGCGTACTCCAAAGGATCCTGCGTCCCTATCCATTCGACTTGCGCACTAAGCTCATAGGCGATTTCGGTAACCATTTGTTGGAATCGCTGCAAAGTCTCAGCAGAAACTGCACCTGCTCTATCAGCAAGCTGAAGGCAATAAGCTGCCTTGGTGAATTCAACTGTTTCCTGTTCGCGCGTTAGTGGATGCCAAACTTGAGATGTATCTAAGCCGTAAGCAAAAATAGGCTTATCTAGATTCACAAGACTAATTAAAAACTGGCGCAAGCGTTCGCCATTAACTGGCGTCGGCAAAAAGAACAATGCTGTTAAATCGACTTCTTTATTGACTGCATCTGGCAATAGGTTGCGGTTAACAGGATGCTCATCAGCGATTTGAAAAGACTCTTCGGCTTCGGTATGCGTTTCTGCAGCAGCCACATTGGGTGCTTGGGTCGTAACTTCATCATCGCGATCAGATTCCCCCAAATCAATCTTAAACTCCACCTCATCAGGAAGATGCACATCCTGGGTATCGTATCGATCCACAACATCCTTAATTTTTGTAGATGAATCGATTAACACTGCGTTTTCTTCAAATGCATCGGCAGAAAAGTCATCCATCAAGACATCGCTTTGAGGAGTAGAAAATTGCTTTTCAGCCGTTTTACGCATTTTGCGCTCTTGCCACCAATTAAATAGAATGACTAAGACGATAAGCCCAAAGCCTATGGCCAAAAGTGAAATTGTTAAGTCATTTAGTTTATTCAATTAATATTCCCATTCACTACAACTGCAAATTTCTTATCTAAACAATTCATGATATAAATAACTCATGGTTCATTTGCATAGCGGCTTCCATATCAACCTCTACGACACGCGACACGCCTGATTCCTGCATAGTAACGCCCACCAACTGTTGTGCCATTTCCATGGTGATTTTATTATGACTTACGAACAAAAACTGTGTTCGCTCAGACATTTTTTTTACCATGGCACAAAATCTATCTGTGTTGCTGTCATCCAAAGGCGCATCCACCTCATCCATTAAGCAAAATGGGGCTGGATTAAGCTTAAATAATGCAAACACCAAGGCCAAAGCAGTGAGCGCCTTTTCACCACCGGATAGCAAGTGGATCGTACTGTTCTTTTTGCCAGGTGGTTGCGCAAAAACCTGCATGCCTGTATCTAATATCTCATCACCTAAGAGCTCAAGCCTTGCTTGCCCACCCGCGAACAAATCTCTAAAGAGCTCGCTGAAATGGCGATTTGCCTCATCAAAAGTATGTTGCAAGCGAGTACGCGTTTCTTTGTCAATTCGGCGAATAGCGTCCTCTAGTGTGTTAATTGCCTCTTCTAGGTCTGCCGCTTGGCTATCTAAGTACGTTTTACGCTCACGCTCGCTATTTAGCTCCTGTATCGCCGCCAAATTGACTGGCCCAAGCCCTTCCACCTCGCCCACAAAACTTTCCACGCGCGCTTCAAAGTCCGAAATTTTCGCGCTAAGGCTTAATTCATGTGCCAATGTAGCTTCTTCAATGCCAACATTGAGCAATTCAGCTTGGCACTTTTCAAAATGCAGACGAGCTTCCTGCTCTTGAAGTCGCGCCTGCTCTAATTTATCCCTGAGCGGATGCAAGACTTGTTCATTTTGCATTCTACTGCGTTCGTTAGCTTGCAATTCATTTTCGGCACCAGCCATTGCATCACGCGCTGCTGCAAGCGCTGTTTCACGCACTTGCTTCAAACTAATCGCAGCTTCAAGATTTGCTTTCAAGCCTTCCATCCTCGCAGCGTCCAAAAGCGCTTCTGCTTCTTTTTTCTTATTAGCTAAAGCGATTTTTTCCTCAGAAATCACATTTATTTTTCCGTTTAATTCATTGATATTATTTGATATTAACTTATTATTAAATATCTTCTCTTGTACCAATTTTTCAGCAAGCTGCAAATCATTACGGCACTGATTTAATGCTAATTCCGCACGCTGTCTTGCGCTAAACGTCTGCTCACGTCTAGCTTGCAAATCATTAAGCGAGCCACTGGTTGAAGAAAGCGTGCTTTGCACGGTTTTTTGCTCATCTTTTAGATTAACCAACCGTTGCTGAAGCATACTTAAATCAGCCTGAATTGCATTTTGCCTATCAATCACGTGTTGACGTTGCTGTGTGAGTCGCTGCAAATCAATATTCAGTGAATGTTGGATTTGGGTTAGCTTACTTAATGCATGTTGTTGCTCTGTATGTGCAAGTCTGGTTTGGTGTAAAGCTTCTTCATGCGAGGCGAGCGCATCCAAACCTGATTTAATTTGCGTCTGGAACTCTGGTTGTTGCTTATTAAGTTCGTCAAGCTCGCGTTGGCGCTCCAATACACCATGCATGGCAGATTGTGCCGCATAAATAGACAGGCTGTGACGCGCATAAACATCGCCCTTTGCACTCACTAAACATTGGTGAGATTTAAGTTTTTGACGTGCGTCATCAGGATTTTCGCCATCCTCTAGCAAATAAACACCATCCAACCAAACGTCTAGGAGCCCGGCTACGCGATTATCTCTGACATCGACAATGTCCCGCATAGTCTTCCATGAGCGCTTGTCGGATGATTCGCTTAGGCTAGCTTCAGCAAGCTCTGCGATCACCAATGCTGATGGCGGGCGTTCATTTGGGGTTAGCTTACCTGTAGTTTCATTAAGCAACGCATTTAAGCGCGATCCTAACACCGCCTCAAGCGCGACCTCCCAGCCTTTTTTAACTTCAACTTGCTGCCAAATTCGCGCTGATCCGCTTAACTTGTTATTGTTTAACCATGCATCAAGCTTGGCCTCGTGCCCCAATGATTGCTGAATTTTATTAAGCGAGACGATTTGAGCATCAATCTGCGCTAAAGCACGTTCTTGGATCAACTGCTGTTCGCGCATAGACTTAAGCGACTCGACTTGTGTCTGTTCTAATGTTTTTAAATTAAGCAACTCAAGATTGAGTTTTTCGCTATCAGTTTGCAATGCCGCCAACTGTTCCTGTTTGCCCTTTAATTCCTCTTCATTGGGCAAAACAAGACTTGCCTGCTCCACCATTAGCCTTTCTAGTCGCTGAGACACTTCTGCAATTGATCGACTTAAATGCCCTACATTGGTGGATTCTAAGCGGATGTTTTGTTCTGCTTCACTCAGCGTGCGCTGGGCTTCAGCATTGCTTTTTTGTGATGCGATATGCGCACGTTCAGCTTCTGGTAAGGCTGCTTGGCATCGAGATAAAGCCTCACTGGATTGCGTTACTTGTGCCTCAGCACCTTGAGCCTCGATCATTAATTGCTTTAACTGAGTCTCAAAATCAATACGCATTTTGTCTGATTTAAGCGTTTGCTCAATCGTTTGCTCTAGTTGTATATTAAGCCTATCACGCGCTTCCTGAGTATGTTTAACCTGCGTTTCCAAATTAGAAACTTCGGCATTGTTTTCATAATATTGTGTTTGGGCTACTTGCACAGATTCAGTGCTAGCGAAGTGTTGTTGACGCAAAGTTTCTAAAAGGCTCTCTGTTTTGCGCAAAGCCGCCATTTGGCTTTCAAGGTCATTCACCAGCTTTTCAACTGCACGCTGCGTCTTCTCCCAAGACCCACTAGCATCTCGCTTTCTTAAGAGCCAAAGCTGTCCCTGGGTGTGCTTAAGGGTTTGTTGAAGTCGGTGATATTGCTCTGTCACCACTGCCTGAGATTCCAAGCGCGTAATTTGCTTGCCCATCTCACTGCGAATATCTTCTACACGGGTTAGGTTTTCACGTGTGTCACGTAAGCGCAGCTCGGTTTCACGGCGCCGCTCTTTGTATTTAGAGATACCTGCCGCTTCCTCCAAAAACACGCGCAACTCTTCAGGCTTGGCTTCAACAATTCGAGAAATGGTATTTTGGCCAATAATCGCATAAGCCCTGCCACCGAGGCCTGTCCCCAAAAAAAGATCAGCGACATCTCGGCGACGAACGGCCGTATTGTTGATAAAGTAAGAAGAACCCTTGTCGCGCTCAATAACACGCTTAACCGCTATTTCGGCATATTGAGACCATGCGCCGTTGGCATCACCCAAGCTATTATCAAACACCAGCTCGACGCATGCTCTTGATATGGCTTTACGATTGCCTGATCCATTGAAAATCACAGCATCCATAGAGTCGCCGCGCATCTCTTTGGCACTTGATTCGCCAAGCACCCAGCGCACCGATTCCATCACATTAGATTTTCCGCAACCATTAGGCCCCACAATGCCTACACGTTGGCCGTGGATGTGCAAAGTTGTTGGGTCAACAAACGATTTAAAACCAGCAAGTTTTAGATGAGTTAAGCGCAAAATTAGGATTATTTTTTAGTAAGCTTTGTTAAACAGTATAATAACGTTTTTTCACGCTAAAAGCCCGATTTCTAACATGACAAACACGCAATCATTAGGCGGCAAGCCAACCGCACAACCCACTAAAGATTTGGAAACTTTCGAAAATCCAAATCCTAAACGTGATTTCCACATTCACATGGAAATTCCAGAATTTACCTGCTTATGCCCGAAAACAGGCCAGCCTGATTTTGCAGTGCTTTATCTTGATTATATTCCGGATCAATTATGTGTTGAATTAAAGAGTCTCAAACTTTACACATGGTCATTCCGTGACGAAGGTTGCTTCCACGAAGCTGTGACTAATCGGATTTTGGATGATTTGGTCGCAGCAACAAACCCTAAATTCATGCGCTTAACGTCAAAGTTCTTCGTTCGGGGTGGTATCTTTACTAATGTGGTTGCAGAACATCGCAAAGCTGGATGGCAACCTCAACCACGTGTCGATTTAACGCAATTTGAAACAAACTCAAACGTTAGAGGCTAAAAACTAAGAAAGTCAGCGGGAAAAGACGAAAGTCGTTGACAATCAAGTCCAGCCTCATTAATATGGCGCCTCTTTTCGCGGGTCTTGAAGTTTAAGGTTTGTCGGGGGTATAGCTCAGCTGGGAGAGCGCTTGCATGGCATGCAAGAGGTCAGCGGTTCGATCCCGCTTACCTCCACCAAAAAGACCTCGGCAGTATTAAAAGAAACCGAATCTTTGCTAATTTAGACTTTAAATTAGCAGTGTTTTTAAGTATAATTTTACCTCTATGTCCCCATCGTCTAGAGGCCTAGGACACCTCCCTTTCACGGAGGCGACCGGGGTTCGAATCCCCGTGGGGACGCCACACAAGAAAAAGCCACTATCAATTGATAGTGGCTTTTTTGTTTCTGAGTTAAGCGTTAATTTGTTAGCTCAAATACTTTGTCAGCAAGATAATTAATTTCATCCTTATCGTGACTGACATAAATCATCGGGATATTCACCTCATCTTTAATTCTTTTAAGAAATGGTAATATTTGTTGTTTCAATCGAACATCTAATGATGACAATGGCTCATCTAATAAAAGTAACTTTGGGGACATCAGCAAAGCCCGACCAAGCGCAACGCGCTGAGTTTCACCACCCGATAGTTCATGCACACGCTTTGCTAACAAACCTTCAATTTCTAATAATGAAGTTACGACTTCAAAATCAATGCACCTGTCTTGCTCAGGCGTTAATTTAAATCCAAATAGGAGATTATCTTTAACATTCAGATGCGGCAATAATCGCCCGTCTTGAAACACCGTTGCAACTTTTCTTTTGTGCGGTGGTAAGTTTACGGACTTATTGCGATCAAACAAGACAACATCGTCAAGCTTTATGCAACCATCATTGGGGCTAATAAAGCCCGCAATAAGTCCTAACAACGTGCTTTTTCCACTGCCAGAAGCGCCAAACAGCCCAGTCACAGGTTCGCTCAGGCTTTGTTTAAAATCTAGCTTAAAGTCACTGCGATGAAAACGAATATCAATCTCAATCATCACTAAACTCGACCCATTTTTTTGGCCGCTTTACGCTCTAAGTGGTTACTCAACACAATTGCAGCAAGCGCGATCAGCACGCTTAATAAGACTAGGCGCATCGCAGCCAAGTCGCCATTGGGTGTCTGTGTAAAAGAATAGATAGCCAGAGGTAAAGTGCGCGTTTCACCCTCAATATTACCTACAAAAGTAATTGTAGCGCCAAACTCACCAAGGCTGCGGCTAAACGCGAGTATGAGCCCTGTAATCACCCCAGGTAAAGACAATGGCAAGGTAACATTAAGAAACACTTTTAGCGGGCTTGCACCAAGAGATTGCGCGGCTATCTCAAGCTTGCTATCAACCTGACTGATTGCCTGTCTTGTGGAACGAACCATCAACGGGAATGCCATGACTGCTGAAGCAATGACTGCACCCATCCATGTAAATGCAATGGTGATACCAAACGTCTCGTGAAGCCATTTGCCGATCAACCCTTGGTTACCCAACAAAATCAACAACAGAAAACCTGGGACGACTGGCGGGAGTATTAGAGGGATATGCACTAAACCATCAAATAGCGACTTACCAATAAATGTTTTTTTTGCTAAAAGCCAAGCAACAGCAATCGCAGGAATGCAAATGAGGAGCGTGCAAAAAGTTGCCACTTTAACTGATAGTGTTAAAGCTTCAATTTCAGCATGACTTAACACCAAAAAAGTACTGTCTATCAATCGAAGACCTTACTGTTTTGGATTGACGTTGAATCCATATTTTTTAAAAACATTGAGTGCATCAGGTGATTGTAGGTAAGTTAGGTATGGCTGGGGAATATTTTTTCCACTGGCGATTGCGGCAACTGAGTAAACCACAGGGCTATGACTCATTTCTGGAAAGACGCCGACCAAATCTACTTTAGATGATGCTTTTGCATCCGTCTCATATACAATACCAGCCAAGCACTCACCTCTTTCGACAAAAGTCAAAGCACCTCTAACGTGTTGTGTGCCTGCCACTCTAGATTTTATATCCTTCCACCAACCTAGATTAGTCAAAGCCTCTTTTGCATAAATCCCTATTGGCACAGACTCCACATCCCCTGTACACAAATGACCATCGAAGGCTTTTGATAAATCAAAAGTATTATCAAACCTTACGTCAAAAGCCTTTGCTTTAGGTGCAATCAACACCAGCCTATTACCCAAGAAATTTTTTCTTGTGGTTTTATTGATCAGGGATTTATCTTGCAGATAATTCATCCATTTTAAGTCCGCAGAAATAAAAACATCAGCAGGTGCACCATTTTCAATTTGCTTGGCCAGTGCTGATGATGCAGCAAATGAATGAATTACTTTTATGCCCGTTGCTTTCTCATACTGCGCGTCAAGCTCGGTTAAGACGTTGGTTAAACTTGCTGCGGCAAATACTGTTAACTTTTCTTCTGCAAAAGAAGTTGCTGATATTAAAGTTAACGCTAAAAAAGTGAATATCTTATTCATCACAAACTCAATTTAATGCTTTAGTTTATAGACTAACAAGTGATCACCTTGTTTATAGCCAAAAATCGAGCTGCCGCCAGCAGCTACAGCAACAT